>JAZQMU010000074.1:0-5335 GCA_045543595.1 Faecalimonas sp. | reverse complement strand
GTCGGAACTGGCAGACGAGCAAGACTAAGGATCTTGTAGCAGATTTTGCTGTGTGGGTTCAAGTCCCATCTCCTGCATTAAAGAGTAAGTCGAAAGACTTGCTCTTTTTTTGTTATAAGGAAAAGGTGAATTGGAGTTGACCGAGCTCAGGTGAAAAGGAAGTGACTGCGAAGCAGCACTTTCTTTTCCTGGCGCGATACCGATAAAATCTTAAAGCGCGTAGCGTGACAGACACGAAGCAGCTGGATTTTAGAGGTGTATGTAGTGTTATGCGCCCACTTACTTTTGAGGTATTACTGCACACGTATAGGTAATTATAATCTGTGCAGTATTGTGTTTTTTCGTTATTACTGTATACCTTGTCAATGATTAAGATTGTGCAGTAGTCCAAAATTCACTCCTACTGCAAAATGGAGTTAAGTTGATTCTTGTACAGTAAAAGAGAACAGAAAAAGCTAAATTGGAGTAATACGATAATCAAAATATTACTGCATAGAGTGTTCTAGGATGTAACCATACAGTATACTTTTCAAAAGTATCCAATTTAGTTACTGCGTAAAAGTATAGTTGTAAGTTTTACGCAGTAACATCTTTAAGACTACTATGGAGCAGTTTTGAGAAAAACACAATCATGCAGTAATTTACTAAACCAAGACAGATTTTGTCTGTTCACCTTCTTGTACTACGTTCAAGGAGTATCCCTCACTCAAAAGAGCTCAGTCACTTCCTTTTCCCCTGAGTGCGATAAACTCCAATTTGTCAATCTTCATAAATTATGATAAAATTAACTATAATATGCGATTAAATTCTGGAGGTGTTTTATGACAATTCGTGAACAGTTAGAATTACGAGAATATGACTATCTCAGTCCTTATGCAACGCACAGTAAAGAATCAATGGGAAGAGAGCGAGAAGAAGCAGAGTGTGATCTTCGCCCTGTGTTTCAAAGAGACCGTGACAGAATCTTGCATAGCAAGTCTTTTCGAAGATTAAAACAAAAGACACAGGTATTTTTGCTGCCAAGAGGAGATCATTATAGAACGAGATTAACACATACTCTGGAAGTATCGCAAAATGCCAGAACAATTGCAAAGGCATTACGCTTAAACGAAGATTTAGTTGAGGCAATCAGTTTGGGCCATGATCTTGGTCATACACCATTTGGACATGCAGGGGAACGCGGATTAGATGCTATTTGTCCATTTGGATTTAAACATAATGAACAAAGCGTGAGAGTTGTTAAATATATTGAAAAAGATGGTCGAGGGTTGAATCTTACAAAAGAGGTGATTGATGGGATTTTGACACATCAAACATCCAGTGAACCAGCCACTTTGGAAGGTCAAATCGTACGATTATCAGATAAGATTGCATATGTAAATCATGATGTAGATGACGCGATTCGAGGAGGAATTCTTTCAGAAGCAGATATTCCACCGAAATTTAGAAGAATTCTGGGGAATTCAACAAAAGAAAGATTGAACACTATCACGCACGATGTAATCATCAACAGCATGGATCAGCCAAAGGTGCAGATGTCAGAAGAAGTAAGCGAAGCGATGGCAGGACTTCGTAAATTCATGTTTGAAAATGTATACAAGAATCCAGTTGCGAAGCGTGAAGAATACAAAGCGGTGCAGATGATACAAAAATTATATGAATACTATTTTGCCAATTTTGATAAAATTCCAGAAGAGTTTTTAATAGTCATGGATAAAAATGATGATCCAAAAGAACAGATCGTATGTGATTATATTGCTGGTATGACAGATAATTATGCTGTTGAAATGTTCCAGGAAATTTTTATACCAGAATCTTGGAAAATTTAAAGGAAATAAAAAACGTTTGTCGAATTATATAAAGGCAGAGGTTTTTAGAAGGAGGTAAACATGTACTTTTCAGAAGATTTGATTGAAGAAATTAGACAAAGAAATGATATTGTAGATGTGATCTCCGGATATGTAAAGTTACAGAAGAAGGGGAGCTCATATTTTGGATTGTGTCCATTCCACAATGAGAAGTCACCTTCTTTTTCTGTTAGTCGACAAAAGCAGATGTATTACTGTTTTGGTTGCGGAGCAGGAGGAAATGTTATCACATTTGTTATGGAATATGAGAATTATTCCTTTGTGGAAGCTGTTCGTATGCTGGCAGAACGTGCAGGAATCGATATTCCTGAGGTGGAATATTCGCAAGAGGCCAAAGAGAAAGCTGATTTGAAAGCTACACTATTGGAAGTAAATAAGTTGGCTGCGAAGTACTTCTATGCACAGCTCAAAGCAGAACAAGGAAAGCTTGCGCATACATATTTGACAAAACGTGGACTTAGCGAAGAAACCATTACAGCATTTGGTTTGGGTTATTCTAATAAGTATAGTGATGATCTTTACAGATACCTGAAATTAAAGGGTTATAAAGATGACATCTTAGCAAAAGCGGGTCTTATCAGTATCAATGAAAAGAGTGGGGCTTACGATAAGTTTTGGAACCGTGTAATGTTCCCTATCATGGACGTGAATAACCGTGTGATCGGTTTTGGCGGACGTGTTATGGGAGATGCAAAACCAAAGTATCTGAACTCACCAGAGACTGAGATTTTTGATAAGAGTAGAAATCTTTACGGATTAAACCGTGCCAGAACATCAAGAAAGCACTATTTCCTGATATGTGAAGGGTATATGGATGTGATTGCCCTTCATCAGGCAGGATTTACCAATGCAGTTGCTTCTCTTGGAACAGCGCTGACGGCAGGACATGCTTCCCTCATCAAACGATATGTAAATGAAGTCTATTTGACTTACGATAGTGATGAAGCGGGAACGAAGGCTGCACTCAGAGCGATTCCAATTTTAAAAGAAGCAGGAATTATTGCGAAGATTATTCGCATGGAGCCTTATAAGGATCCAGATGAGTTTATTAAAAATCTGGGAGCTGAAGCGTTTGAAGAAAGAATCAATAAAGCAAGAAATGGTTTTATGTTCTCATTGGAAATCTTAGAACGCGACTATGATATGAACTCACCAGAAGGAAAGACCAGCTTCATGAAAGAAGTTGCGGTTAGATTGACTCAGTTTGAAGAAGAAATCGAGCGAAACAATTATATAGAAGCGGTTGCTGAGAAATACAAAGTGGGTTATGAGAATTTGAGAAAACTAGTTGCCAAGACTGCTATTAAAACAGGGCTCGCAAAACCAGCTGAAAAGCCAAAGCAGGCGACCAATCGAGATAAAGGCAAGGAAGATGGCAATTTACAATCTCAAAAGATTTTATTAACCTGGCTAATCGAAAGTGAACGATTATTTGGTCAGATTAAAAAATATATTACCCCAAATGATTTCACAAAAGATTTGTATAAGACGGTTGCAGAGCTTTTATATGAACAATATGAAACAGGTCAACTGAATCCAGCGAAAGTTATGAATCATTTTAACGATGAAGAAGAACACAGAGAAGTTGCTTCTTTATTCCATACAAGGATTCAAAGACTGGACACGAAGGCGGAACAAGAGAAAGCGTTGAAAGAAACCATCATCCGTGTGAAAAACAATAGTGTGGATGAAGCAACGAAAAATCTTGACCCAACAGATATCTTAGGATTACAACGATTGATGGAAGCGAAAAGGTCGCTGCAGGACTTGCAGAAACTGCATATTTCTATTGATTGAGGATAAAATATATACAAGTTATGGAGGATTACACCACATGGAAGAACAAGCTATTAAATTTGAGGAAAAATTGAAAAATCTGGTTGCAATCGGCAAGAAGAAGAAAAACACTCTTGAAATCCAGGAAATCAATGAAGCTTTCTCAGACATGGAGCTAGAAGCAGAACAAATGGATAAGATTTATGAGTATTTAGAAGCTCATAACGTGGACGTACTTAGAATCACAGCAGAAAATGAAGATGTACACGATGATGTTGAAATTCTTCTTACTGACGAAGAAGAAGTTGATATGGAAAAAATCGATTTATCTGTTCCAGATGGAATCAGTATCGAAGACCCAGTTCGTATGTACTTAAAAGAAATCGGTAAAGTACCTCTTTTGACAGCGGACGAAGAAATCGAACTCGCTAAACGTATGTCAGAAGGCGATGAAGAAGCAAAGAAACGTCTTGCAGAAGCAAACTTACGTCTTGTAGTAAGTATTGCAAAACGTTATGTTGGACGTGGTATGTTATTTCTTGATCTTATTCAAGAAGGTAACCTTGGTCTTATTAAAGCAGTTGAAAAGTTCGACTATTCAAAAGGTTTCAAATTCAGTACTTATGCAACATGGTGGATTCGTCAGGCTATCACAAGAGCAATCGCTGATCAAGCCAGAACAATCCGTATCCCAGTTCATATGGTAGAAACAATCAACAAATTGATCCGTGTATCAAGACAATTATTACAGGAATTGGGTCGTGAACCAATGCCTGAAGAAATCGCGGAAGAATTGGACATGCCTGTAGAACGTGTTCGTGAAATCTTAAAGATTTCTCAAGAACCAGTTTCTCTTGAAACACCAATCGGTGAAGAAGAAGACAGCCATTTAGGAGATTTCATCCAAGATGACAATGTACCTGTGCCAGCTGAAGCTGCTGCAGCAACATTATTAAAAGAACAATTAGATGAAGTTCTTGATACATTGACAGAAAGAGAACAAAAAGTACTTCGTCTTCGTTTTGGTATGAATGACGGTCGTGCGAGAACATTGGAAGAAGTAGGTAAAGAATTTGACGTTACTCGTGAACGTATTCGTCAGATTGAAGCAAAAGCACTCAGAAAACTTCGTCATCCAAGCAGAAGCCGTAAGTTAAGAGATTATTTAGACTAGGTGATTTATGGAATTATCAAAGAGATTATCGGCCGTTGCCGGATTAGTTAGCACTGGTCTTGTTGTGGCGGATGTTGGAACAGACCATGGATATATTCCGATTCATTTATTGGAAAGTGGGAAATGTGAGAAAGCATTTGCCATGGATGTAAATGAAGGTCCTTTAAAACGTGCCAGAGATCACATTGCAATTCATGGTCTTAGCCGTAAAATAGAGCTTCGTCTTTCTGATGGTGTGCAGGCTTTGCAGCCAGGAGAATGTGACTGTGTTGTCGTTGCCGGCATGGGCGGAGGTCTGGCAATTAAGATCATGGATGAAGGAAAAGATGTTTTCAGAAGCCTGAAAGAATTTGTTCTTCAACCTCAGTCAGAACTTTCAAAAGTTCGCAAGTATCTGCAAGAAGAGGGATACTTGGTTATAAAAGAAGACATGGTGGAGGAAGACGGCAAGTTTTATCCGATGATGAAGGTCGTAAATGGACAAGATGAAGAATATACAAAAATCGAACTTCGATAT
>JAZQMU010000073.1:0-6369 GCA_045543595.1 Faecalimonas sp. | reverse complement strand
GAAGAACAGAAGGCTATTGTCGGTGAGAAATTAGATGTAAGCAAGATGGCAGATTAATTCTGCCATCTTATTTTTGTCTCTTTCACAAGAGGATATTGAATCAATTGCCTTCCATCTAAATTTTCTTTGTGCATATCCACAGCAGTAATCTGACTATTTTCATAAGTACGATAATAATAGATTCCCTTATCCGTATTACAGCAGCTCGTATATTGTGTGATTTCATATAACCCATTATCCATTGGTGTACATCCCCTTTGATATTCCACAGAGCCTAGCAAATGAAAAAACTGGCTAATACTTTCTTCTTCGGATGTTCCACAGACAGATCGTGTTTTCAGGTATGATGCTTTCACAAAACGTGAGAGGGAAGACCAGTCTCCGGGAATCATCTTGTTATGCTTCTGATTGAACATCTGGAACGGGAATTCTGGACTGTTAGTCAGTACACCAAGCGGATTGTCATATACCTTTAAACCCTCAGCTACGGATTCCACAGTAATAGAAGATTCGCGGTCTGAAATAATCCAGTGTAACGGTGTGAGAGGAAGTTCCTCACTGTAATTTCTAGCAAGCAGATTGGTGTGTTCAAGTAAGACTTTCGTTTCCATTACGCTGGAACATTGCCCCAATATCCAAGGGATAAATTCATAAGGCGTAATGTTGTCAAATCCCTCTTTGGAAGTCTTATAATCTGCTTCATCAGGGAATTTCAAACCGGCCATACTAAGCCCAGCTTCGTTGGTGGCATCGTAGTATAATGGATAGATAGACGGAGTGTAGGCCATACCAATGATAGCGTAGTGGTGTTGCATACAAGGCATTTTTTGAAAAGCAAAAGGGTAATTTCGCGGCGTGATCGTTATCATTTCGTTATAAGAATATTCCAGATCCAGATTTCTCCCAAAGTAATGATCTTGGGTTAATAGAGTAATTGCAGTACACATAAAAAACCTCCTGTTTATTTATCATAAAATGCCCAATTTTTATTGTTTTATTCTTTGATATAGGATAATCTGAAAGTAAGAAAGGAGGGAGAAATATGAGGTTTAAAGGAAAGATAGATCTATGGTTCTGGATTGTTATGCTTGCGGGGGACGCCTTGATTCTATTTTCATTGTTGGATTTGGATAGTGGAATAATTGTTATTCTGATTCTGACGGCGATTATTTACAATCTTGCGTTTCTTCCATTTGTCTTTCGGAACTATGTAGAGGTGACAGATGATACACTTACCATAGCATTTGGGTTCAGCAAAACGACTGTTGCGCTTGCTGACATCAAAGAAATATATCGCACAAAGAATCCAGTTTCTTCTACTGCAGCATCCCTTGATCGGATTGTGATACAGCTGAGCAATAATCAATTGATGTGTGCTGTGACAGAAAGAGAAAAGTTCTTTGAATATTTGAAAGGAAAAAATCCGAATATTATCATCCCTTCAAAAGTCGAACGAGCGAAAGGTACAAAGGTTGGGAAATTTAGTGCAACTTTTATGATTGTCGTTCTTGTGATCGTAGGTGTCGTGTTATGTACTGGAAATATAGAAACAGAATTTCAAGAAGAATCTTTCGTGATCAAAGCGAATTACTGGTATGATAAGGAAATTGAGTATGACGAGGTTCAGAGTATTGAGTTTCGAGATGAAGAAATCAGCGGTTCCAGGGTGGCTGGTTTTGGAAGCCTTCGACTATTGCTTGGAGACTTCAATAATAAAGAACTTGGCAATTATACGAGATATACGTATGCTAACTGTGATGCGGGCATTATCTTAATGGTAAATGACCGTGAAGTGGTTCTGAGTGGAAAGGACAAAGAAAGTACATTTGAGATATACCAAGAACTGCAGCTTCGCTGTGGTTTATAAGGAGATGTATTTATGAAGATAAAGGATAACATTTTTGAAAAAATAATAGAAGCCGTTTGCCTGGTGTGTATGATCGGGATAACAATTTATCTCATTTTGGCGTGGGCAGAATTGCCGGATAAAATTCCGATGCATTATGACTGGGCTGGAAACATTGATCGCTGGGGAAATAGAGGAGAACTTATCATTATGCCGATCATGCTTTGGGCTATGTATGGTTTCCTAACATTAGTGGAAAGAATGCCGCGTTTATGGAATACGGGTGTGACTGTGACGGCAGAGAACCAGTTCCGAGTGTATCGCACACTGAAATACATGCTTAAGACTTTGAAACTGATCGTTATCTTGGATTTCTCTTATTTGACCATTCAGCCTTTAACGGGTAAAAATATGCCAAGGTGGTTTTTGCCAGTAGTACTTGTTCTTGTGTTTGGCGACATCATTTTCTGGTTAATAAGATTAGCGAGGGTAAAGTAAAATGAACAAATTGAAAATGGTTTTTCAAGAAGGCACGAAGTTTAAAGCCTTCTTGATTTCTGTTGTGATAACAGGGCTTTCATATGGATTATATAAAGGGATGCTGGATAACTTCCTGGCAGAAGTGGTAGGCATGGGCGAAATGGACCGAGGAGTTACAGAATTCTTTCGTGAACTTCCAGGTGTGCTGTTGATATTTATTTTGGCAGCATTTTTTATGTTGTCTGCAGAAACACTATATAAAATCGGGGCACTGATCATGCTGGTAGGTCTTGCCATGAATGCACTTTTGCCGCCTACGAAAGTACTTGCGGTGCTTGCAATCTGCATCTATTCATTGGGAGAACATATTCAGTTAGGAATGAAAAGCACGATCACGTTGAACTATGCGAAGGAAGGTTGCGGAGGAACTGCGCTGGGAATACAAAGTGCCATGAATCAGATTGGTACATTGGCAGGATATCTTGCAGTAGTGCTGGCATTTTCTGTTTTTGTTAAGAATCAGCCTTATAATGTATTTTTTATAATCGCTGCGGTTCTTGCGGGAATCAGTGCGATTTATTCTATGAGAATTACTGGGAAAAGTGAAACCGATTCTACAAAACGTCGCTTTTATTTCCACAAAAAATATAATAAATATTATATGCTTGAGATGTTCTACGGAGCGAGAAAACAAGTATTTATTACCTTTGGACCTTATGTGTTGATTCTGTTCTATGGAGCAAATGCAGCGACGATCAGTTTGCTTTTTGCGATCACAGCAGTAGTAGGATTCCTTTTATCCCCTTTTGTCGGAAAGATTATTGATAAAGTGGGATACAAGGTTGTAATGGTTACAGATACCTTGATATTGGTAATCGTATGTTTCTTCTATGGATTTGCACATCGAATCTTCCCGATGCATATCGCATTCTTAGTGTGTTGTGCCAACTATGTTCTGGATTCTATTATTTCCATGGCATCGATGGCATCCAATATCTATGTGCAGGAACTTTCGGATAATCCAGAAGAGATGAAAGCAACCATCTCAACAGGTGTTTCAATCAACCATGTGATTTCCATTTTTATCGCGCTCTTTGGCGGGTGGATATGGAAGACGCTGGGAATTGAATTGCTGTTCATCATCTCAGCAATGCTAGGTTTATGTAACAGTGCTTATGCGGCGACAATTAAGACAAAAAATAAAAATGGGGTATGCGTATAGCATATCCCATTTTATTTAATCGTCTGCTCTTGTCATGCAGATTCGTCCGAATAATGTAAGACAATATAAGCCGCAGATTCCTACAAGAGTATAGACAGTTCTGGAGAGAAAACTCATATCGCCAAAGAGAAATGCTACAAGGTCGAAGCGAAAGATACCGACAAGGAGCCAGTTAAGAGCACCTACGATTACAAGACCTAAGCTGAGATTATCGAGAATTTTCATGCATATGTCCTCCTTTATTTATCTCTAACACCAATATGTGCCTTTTTTTCACTTTTTATTCACAAACCTGATGTAAAATATCGTAGTAGCAATTTTTAGGCTGATATGCTATAATGAGCGAAGTTGACAATGAGATTGGAGATTTTTTATGAAAAAAGGTTTATTACTATTAGTTTTGAGTTTAGCTCTTTGTCTTACAGCATGCGGTAAAGAGAAAGACACTACAAATGATGTCGATAAATTTGCAGATTTGATGCAGCAAAGCGGAGCAAACTGGGCGATTGAACCAAGTGAATCGGTTATGAAAGCTATGGCGGGAACATGGAATGTAATTGGCTGCAAGGATGTTTATGAATTAAAAGCATCAGGTATCGGTACAAAGAATGATGAAAGATTAACTTTCGAATGTGGATTTAATGAAGATAAAAAGATTACAATGTGTATCACAATGAATGAAACAGATGCATATTATAAGATTGCAACTGATGCGACAGGCCATGGAGTTTCATTAACTTCTCTTGATGGAGGCGAAGATTTATGGTTCGTTCCTGCAAATCTTGAATTTCTTGAATTAGATGATGCCCGCGCAGAAGGGATCGTTGGGGAATGGTCAGATGCCAGCAACAATAAATACATTTTAGATAAGAATAAAGAACTTCTCATCAAAGGTAAAAACGGAGATTCTGAAGGAACATACAGTGTGGTGGAAGATTCTGAAGGAACTTTGATCTTGACTTTGGTAGTAAATGGAAGTGCACTTCAGTTTGAATATTCATTGAATGATGCAAAAGATGAGATGACACTCATCAACTTACCAAAAGAAGAGTCGGCTTCCGAACATATTTGGACAAAATAGTAAAAAATTAGCTCTGCTTAGTTTGAGTACTAAGCAGAGCATTTTTATTATTCAATATTAGGTAATTTAGCAAGACTTGCTGCGATTTCTTCATCTGTTGGTACATAGTTGACCATGATTCCATCATGGAATTTTTCGTAAGACATCATATCAAAATATCCTGTTCCAGTAAGACCAAACACGATTGTCTTTTCTTCACCTGTCTCTTTACACTTCTTCGCTTCATCAAGTGCCACTTTGATTGCATGAGCACTTTCTGGAGCTGGTAAGATACCTTCCACTCTTGCAAATTCTTCTGCAGCTGCGAATACATCTGTCTGCTTAACCGACATAGCTTCCATATATCCATCTTCGTATAACTGAGAAAGAATTGGATTCATACCATGGTAGCGAAGGCCGCCAGCGTGGTTAGGTGCTGGGATGTAGTCGCTGCCAAGTGTATACATTTTAGAAAGTGGACAAACCATTCCAGTATCACAGTAGTCATAAGCATATTTTCCACGAGTTAAACTTGGGCAAGAAGCAGGTTCCACTGCGATGATTCGGTAATCTTTTTCGCCGCGGAGTTTTTCACGCATAAATGGTGCAATAAGTCCACCAAGGTTTGAACCGCCTCCGGCACATCCGATGATGATATCTGGTGTGATATCGTACTTGTCGAGAGCTGCTTTTGTTTCAAGTCCGATGATTGTCTGGTGTAACAAAACTTGGTTTAATACGCTTCCTAAAACGTAGCGGTATCCTTCAAGGCTTGTAGCCTTTTCAACCGCTTCTGAGATCGCGCATCCGAGGCTTCCTGTTGTACCAGGATGTTTTTCGAGAATACGTCTTCCAACTTCTGTTTCCATAGATGGTGAAGGAGTTACAGAAGCGCCGTATGTACGCATAACTTCACGACGGAAAGGTTTTTGTTCATAAGATACTTTAACCATGAAAACTTTACAGTCAAGTCCGAAGTAAGAACATGCCATAGAGAGGGCTGTTCCCCATTGGCCTGCGCCAGTTTCTGTAGTTACACCTTTGAGCCCTTGTTTCTTTGCGTAGTAAGCTTGAGCGATTGCGGAATTTAATTTATGGCTTCCGCTTGTGTTGTTACCTTCAAATTTATAGTAAATCTTTGCAGGTGTCTGCAATTTTTCTTCTAAACAATATGCACGAACAAGTGGTGCTGGACGATACATCTTGTAGAAATCACGAATTTCTTCAGGAATAGGAACAAATGCTGTTGTATCATCGATTTCTTGTTGAACCAATTCGTCACAGAACACAACCTTTAATTCTTCGGCTGTCATAGGTTTTAATGTTTCAGGATTAAGAAGAGGTGCTGGTTTGTTGATCATGTCAGCACGAAGGTTATACCATTCTCTTGGCATCTCACTTTCTTCTAAATAAATTTTGTAAGGGATTTTCTTTTCTGACATAGTATTGTCTCCTTTCTGTTAGGTTGGGACCTGATTTTTAGTCTGATGGAAACAAAAAATCCTGTCCCAGTAAGTCTTCAAACTGCTGGGACAGGATGAAATATCAACCTGCGGTGCCACCCGGCTTGTTGTATGTAATACAACCTCTTTACGCATACCATCATATGCAGACCTTTGTTTAGGGAGAGTCATGCTCCGGCGCCTATACTCTGGATAACCATTTCCATTTGCCCTCGAAAGTCCATTCAGTTTTATGTTTCACACTGTAATTCCACCATCTACAGCTCTCTGTTGAAAAAGGGATAAAACTTACTACTCT
>JAZQMU010000072.1:0-5314 GCA_045543595.1 Faecalimonas sp. | reverse complement strand
GTGTTTGAAAATATTATTTCATGTTGTATTGACTTATTCAAATGGACAAGAAAGAAAGCTTGTTTTATCAACTGCATCGCACTAGCAATTCTTTCCATCCCATGTGCACTTGGATTTAACGTGTGGTCAAGTTTCCAACCACTTGGAGCAGGCTCAAGTGTACTTGATTTGGAAGACTTTATCGTATCCAATCTCTTGTTGCCTCTCGGCTCATTAGTTTATGTACTATTCTGTGTAAGCCGCTACGGCTGGGGCTGGGACAAATTCGTTGCTGAAGCAAATGAAGGAATTGGTCTTAAAGTGGCAAGATGGATGAGACCATATATGACATATGTACTTCCAGTACTTATTCTCATCCTATTCTTCATCGGTATTTTTTAAACAAAAAAGGAATGACTTCTTTTTGAAAGTCATTCCTTTTTCTTATTCTCCAAACACCTCTGCAAACGCATAACTTACAGCTCCAACAAAAATGAAAAAGTCTGCAAGATTAAATGTGATTCTGTTTAACTTCTGGCATTTTGTTTTAAATCCAATGTAATCTACCACATATTCTCGCTTCATACGATCGTATGTGTTGCTGATTGCACCTGCCAAAACAAATGCTGCTGCAATACGTTTCACTGGACATTTTTCTTTTTGCCACACAAAAAATGTTCCTATTCCAACAATTACACAAACAATCACAGAAAGTATGCTCACAAATTTCGGTTTCTTTTCACAAAGATTCATAGCAAATCCTTTGTTGTGCACTCTTCGAAGTTCTACCACACCTCTTCCTAGTTTCTCTCTATCTCCTTTTCGGAAATGCTTTTCAATCCAGGATTTGAAATACAAATCTCCACAGCACAATAAAGCTGTAAGTAAAATCAAAATGATATATACCATCTATTCTTCCTCAAACACGTCTTCTGCTACCACTTCAACTACTTCTACAAAGTCTTCTGTGTCTACAACTTCGGCATCCACAACTTCCACTGGTTGTTCTAAACTTGCTCCGCATTTTGAACAAAACGCTGCATCTGTATCAATGTAAGTTTTACATTCCGGGCAAACCCCTTTCCCTTTCAGTTCAGCAACTTCTTCATTTAATTCTTCAATCGCCGCTTCTCTTTCTACGATTGCTTCACAAAGTTCTTTGAAGCAGTCACATACTTCTTCACCCTTCTTGAAACTTTCATAGATCATCTTACCCATATCAAGAAGATCTCTCTCGTTGTTCTTTTCCATTGTACGGATTTGGTTTTTAATCTTTGTAACTTCAACAGTCTGTTCTGTCTTCTTCGCTACAACATCTGCCACCTCTCCTGTTTTTTTTGCAACTATTTCAGCTGTTTCAGTAAGATTCTTTTTTAAATTGCTAAAAAAATCTGCCATGATCGTATCTCCTTTCATTCTGTCAAATTCGCCTTAGTGTCTCAAATGTATTGTATACGTTCAGTTTCCCATATCCCCATTCGCGGTTTGGATATGTCTCCTGCGGTCGCTTCTCCGTTCCTAGAATCAACAAATTTCGAATCTCTGTAGAATCAATCGCACTTTGTTCCAAACGGTACACCACCCACTCCATAATGAGCGCTGCTGCACCTGCTGTAATGCCTGCTGCTATGCTAGAGCCAGAACGAACCGAATACAATTCTCTCATTCCTAACCCCTTTACGTCTACTCCAGGTGACACAAATTCAGGCTTTATTCTCATACCTCTAGTATATCCTCTTCCAGACTGAATGGCAACAGAATTGTCATTTCCATTGTAAAAGCCGACTGTAATTCCCGATAATGCACTGCTCGGTTCCGTAATCGTGAAATCTGGATTTGATTCCAGAAAAAAAGTATCTCCTTGCATAAATTCTGTTACAGGAAGCCACATATGAAATACTCCGCTCTCTATCTGTATTGGTTTTACAATAATCTTCCAAATTCCGGGAGTAATACTCTCAAATCGAAATGCTATCAGTTCTGCATTAAGTCTTTCTATGAACACTTTATAGTCTAAAGTAAGTGTAGTTCTCTCCAGGATAAATGTATATGAATTTGATATTCCACCTCTTATGGGAAATGTATAAGTTCTCTCTCCACTAGGTGATTCCACTTCCACTTCAAAGATATCCAGCACATCCGACCAGCATTCCATGTACAGTCCATTCGTATTCTCATCGACTCTAATTTCTACTTCCTTGATATCATTTATATTCTCTGCAATTCCAAGAAAATGATGTCGTTGATTTGCTTCATTTCCCGCACCAACCACAATCGCACGATTAGCCACGTTCCCATATACATCAAGCTGGCTTACAAGTGGCAACCCTGCGGAATGGCCACCTTGATTTGTTCCAAGTGCAATACAAAGAACAAGTGGCAGATTCAATTGTTCTGCCAATTGATTCAAATAAGTAACCCCCAGCATAATATCATTTTCCTGGTAACAAGGTGCATCTGTATAAATCTGATAAAATTCTTTTAGATATCGCTTTGCCTGTTTTAATTTTACAACACCGATTCTGCAATCCGGAGCGGCACCAATGAATTGTTCTTCCTCATTTGGTCCGCCAGCCGCAAGACTCGCCAAGAAAGTACCATGTCCTATATCATCTTGTAATGGTACTAGTTCAGAAGGACTGTTTAACTGTTCTTCTGTAAACTCTGTTCCAAACAAGAATCCTTCTGGCGGTTCGCCTCGCTGGTCCGTCTGATCCCATATACCCGCAACTCTTGTGCTTCCGTCAAGATTTTTAAAGATAGTATTATCATAATTTAATCCTGTATCCACAAAACCGATCAATACCCCTGAACCTTGTAATTCTAACGTTGGATAATTTTGCACTTGAAGAATGCCCGCCTGCTGCATAGCATTCATGTCTAGGAGGGTAAAACATTTAGGGATAGAGTTATAAGGATATCTGCTAAATCCTATGGGACTTGCTAATTCTTTTTCTATATAGATTGCTTCATAGAATGTTCCCATATTTTGTCTACATGTAATATTAGGAAATAAAGACGTGAATTCTGTCTGCTGTAAATCACTCACTATAAAATCACGGTAATCTTCTGATAGTATCTGTTCTTTACAAGTCATGTAGTCACCTTTTTTGATTAATATATGCTTTGCAAACAGAAAAGGTCTTAGGGAAATCTTCCCCAAGACCTTACACACTATTCTTATATTCTAAAAGTTTCTTTTTCCACAACAAAATAGATATCCTGTCCTGTCTTATCTTCAAAATATTTTTTTAACTTCATATTAGAATTCCATTTCGCTTGTGGATAAAAGCCGTACCTTCTTTTCACATCTAGCATTCTCTCTTCAATATCTAGAACACCTTCTGAACCTGCCAATGCATCGCAAAGTTGAATCAACCGATCATAATCATCCATGATAACTTCTTTTAAAACCTTCTGAATCATTTGAAATTCCACATCTGAAGTATCATTTTTCCCTACATATTCATCTGTCGTTCGATTATTAAAAGAATGGGTTAAACAAATTTTCGCCACTTCATCATAGCCTAAGGATTTCATATATGAATAACCGTCTGATACGTGTCCCATATGTCGAATTCCAAATTTCCTGCCAATATCATGAAGTAATCCTAATATATAAGCTTTTTCTGAGTCCATACCTTTACACGCTATTGCAATTTTTTCTGCGCAATGAGCTGCCACTCTACTGTGATTCCCCCAAGGACCAGGATTACATATTTCTGCTTCTTTCAAAAGTTCCTCCGCTTGTTCTCTTGTTGGTAACATAACTATTTCTCCAATTTTTTAATTATATCACAGATAGTTGTCACATCTTCTTCGAGCAAGTCAGCAATTTCTTCTGCCGTATACCCTTTCACAAGTTTCTTGCTAACAATTTCAGTCAATTTCTTTTTCATACCTTCTTTCATCCCTTTTTCCATGCCTTTTTCCATGCCCTTTTCCATAAGAATTTCATACATATTCATTTGCACAGCCTCCCACTCTTCCGATTCTTTCACTTCTGTTACAATCTCATCCAATTCAAGAATACGTGAATCCTTAACAATTATTTCCGGATTGTCAATTCGTGTTTCTTTCATATATTGTAACATACTAACCAGTTCTGGTGTGCCATTTTTACTTGCCATATTTAAAAATATTTTTGTGGTTCCATCATCCAGCTTTAAACCTTCCACCTCTTCACATTGTTCTGTAAAGGTATATTTCGCAAGATCCTTTCCGAATATATCTTCGTGAGTAATAAATATGATTACTGTTGATGGCAACATTCGATATTTTGTCTTTTTTCCCGATTTCAAAATAGGTGTATCCATCATTCCTTGATAAAATCTGGAACGTTTTCTGATATCATCCCCTTTTGTATCTTTCTGCATTTCCATATTAAATTGTCTGTCATCTGTAGATTCTGCCCAAGCATCAAGTCGAATAGCTCGTTTTCCACTTTTATTCAGAATCACATGCTCTACTTTCACCTCTCGTAACTGAATATCTGGTTCCTCCATAATAATACTCAACACGTTTCGATACGCTCTTGGATTCTTCATTACCGATAAAAACAGAGCAAAATCACTCAAATTAAACTGGTACCCTTCATAAGCTTCATAAACATTTTGTTCCATGCATTTTCCTCCTGATTTTTATTTTAGATTTTTGTGGAATTAATTGGCAGAACTGCCAAGAAAATAGAAATAAAAAAGCGAATGCTTTTTCGATGTAAAATCGATTATAGCATTCGCCTTATTGTTTTGCAATATGATTACCCTGTAATTCTTGCCTGTCCTCTCATCATAATAAGTGGAGACGCTTTTCCTTCGATATATTCTTTTGTGATTGTTACCTGCCCAATATTGTCATCCTTCGGAATCTCATACATAATATCCAGCATAAATTCCTCAATGATAGAACGAAGAGCTCTGGCACCTGTATCCTTTTTCATTGCCTTTTCTGCAATTGTATGTAATGCGTCATCATCGAACTCTAATTTCACTTCGTCAAGTGCAAGAAGTTTTTGATATTGTTTTAAAATCGCATTCTTTGGCTCTTTTAAAATCTTCACAAGCATTTCTTCGTTTAATCCTTGCAATGTAAAGATAATTGGCAAACGTCCAATAAACTCTGGAATCATACCAAAGTTACGAAGATCTTCCACTGTCACTTTTGAAATCAAATTCTTTTCGTGATCATATTTATCTTTTAAATCCGCGATAAATCCCATCGAAGATTGCTTATTAAGTCTCTCTTTAATAATATTTTCAAGGTCTGGGAAGGCACCACCACAGATAAATAAGATGTTCTTTGTGTTGATCGTTGTCATCGGAACCATGGCATTTTT
>JAZQMU010000071.1:0-2881 GCA_045543595.1 Faecalimonas sp. | reverse complement strand
TACTGTCCAGTATGTGGAGGAAGAGAACCATTTTCTGGAAACAGCGATTGCTATGCGTACACGTTGACTGGTGGCGATTGGCAGGAAATCTGGTCTCCAATTCCATATTCTCAATGTGGTGGAACACAATGGCCAGCAGCTTCAAGCAAGATGTATACATATTCTCTTGGCGATGGTTTGCTTTGGAACTTTGGTACGCCAAATCTTTGGCATACTGCTGTGGGAACAACGGATCCAGGCAGCGGTGCTGTTGTTATCCAACAGGGATATAGATCAAGAAGTGTGACTACATCATATTTGATCAGTGATGTGCAATAAAAGAATATAAAAGAAAAACTCTGAAGCGATTTGCTTCAGAGTTTTTTTGATGCAGAAGATGGGACTTGAACCCACACCGAGGAACCCCGACTAGAACCTGAATCTAGCGCGTCTGCCATTCCGCCACTTCTGCTGACAACTGGTATTCTAACATAAAAAATAATGTATCGCAAGCAAAAATGTGGTAAGATAATATGAGAATAAAAATAGAGGTAAAAAAATATGAAATACTTAATCGCATCTGATATACACGGATCCGCATTTTACTGTGAACAACTATTACAAGCATATGAAAGAGAAAAGGCAGATAGACTATTATTGCTTGGAGATATTTTATACCATGGTCCTAGAAATGATCTGCCAAAAGAATATAATCCAAAAGCAGTTATTTCTATGTTAAATGCAAAGAAAGAAGATATTCTCTGTGTAAGAGGAAATTGTGACACAGAAGTGGATCAGATGGTTCTGGAATTCCCTATTATGGCAGAATATGCATTGATTTCTGTTGGGAAAAGAATGATTTTTGTAACTCACGGACATAAGATAAATAAAGACAATCCACCGATGTTAAAAGAAGGCGATATTCTTCTCAACGGACATTTTCATATCCCAGCATGTGAACAGGCAGGGAAATTTGTTTATATGAATCCAGGCTCTGTTTCTATTCCAAAGGAAAATTCCGCCCATGGATACATGACGATGGAAGATGGACTATTCCTGTGGAAAGATTTGGAAGGCAACGAGTATAAACGAGTAGAGTTATCTTAAAAGGAGGTTTCCGATGGATAAGATAAAAAGATTACAGGAGATGATCGACGATTCAAAAAGAATTGTGTTTTTCGGTGGAGCAGGAGTTTCAACGGAAAGTAATATTCCTGATTTTCGAAGTGCAGATGGTCTTTATCAGGAGAAGTATCATTATCCGCCAGAACAAGTTGTAAGCCATACATTTTTTGTCAGAAAGACGGAGATGTTTTACGAGTTTTATAAAGATAAGATGATGTATCTGGATGCAAAACCCAATAAAGCCCATTTGAAATTAGCTGAGTTAGAGCAGGCCGGTAAACTAACGGCAGTGGTCACTCAGAATATTGATGGACTGCATCAGATGGCAGGAAGCAAGAATGTATTAGAACTTCATGGAAGCATTCACAGAAACTATTGTCAGCGTTGTGGCAAATTTTATGATGGGAAATATGTGAAAGAAGCGGATGGGATTCCAAAGTGCGAATGTGGCGGGATCATCAAGCCAGATGTCGTGCTTTACGAAGAAGGTTTGGACAGTTATACAATTCAGAGGACGGTACAGGCAATTCGTGAAGCTGATATGTTGATCATAGGTGGAACGTCGCTGGTGGTATATCCGGCTGCAAGTTTTATTGATTATTTTCAAGGGAAATATCTGGTAGTACTTAATAAGAGTGCTACATCCCGCGATGATCAGGCCAATTTATGTATACAGGAAGCGATCGGTGAAGTATTAGGAAGAATAGAAGTGGAGAAATAGAATGAACGCAACGACAAAATATAAGCTTGGAAAGATGGCATTGTTATCAGCAAAGATTGCAGTTGGTTCCAGTTTGTCAATTTATCTGGCACAGTTGTTAGGTTTAGAATATGCTACATCAGCCGGAATTATTACGTTGTTAACTTTGATTACTACAAAATGGGAAACTTTTAAATTGTCTTTTTTAAGACTTGTCACATATGCGATTACGGTAGTAGTCTGTTATTTCGTGTTCCATATCGTGCACAGTATGTGGATTGAGTTTGGTATTTTCTTGTTTATCATTGTGCTCGTCGGTGAAAAAATGGGATGGAGAAGTACGCTGTCAGTGAATGCTGTTATTGGTACACATTTTCTTACCACTCAAGATTTCTCGTTGGATTTTATGATAAATGAATTGCTGCTGATCGTAATTGGAATCGTAATTGCCCTTTTGTTAAACTTAGTGCATATTAATAATACTCACGAACTTGGTATTATCAAAGCTATGCGTTATGTGGAGCATCAAATGCAGCAGATTTTGATTGAAATGGCAGGGTATTTGGTGAGAAAAGCATCTGGCAATACGGTTTGGGATGATATTAAGAAATTGGAGAAAGATTTGGATGAATATCTGGAACTGGCATATGAATATCAAAACAATACGTTTGTCTCACATCCAGGATACTATATTGATTATTTTGAGATGCGTATGAAACAATGCGGAGCCCTTCACAACTTGCATTCTGAGATGAAGAGAATGCGAGAAATGCCGAGACAGGCGCATATAGTTACTGACTTTATTTTGGAAATTGCTCTGCACGTAACAGAAATGAATGATCCGCAGAAATTAATGGATGATCTGGAGCATTTGGTAGAAAAATTATTTGCAGAAGAGCTTCCGCAGACAAAATTGGAATTTATGAGTCAGGCAGAGCTTTATCATACGCTGATGGATTTGGAAGAATTCTTAATGTATAAGAAAAGATTTGTAGAGTCTATAGACGAAGAACAGTTCCGCATATATTGGCAAAAAGAAATTGCAGGGAAATAAAGAAAACCCACGAAAAAGTGCAA
>JAZQMU010000070.1:0-5869 GCA_045543595.1 Faecalimonas sp. | reverse complement strand
CAGGTATCAAACTTGTTATCGCAGTAGTTGGTAACTTCGTACTTGGTGCTCTTATGTCAATCGGTGTAGGTCTCTACGCTCCATGTATGGCTATGGTTCTTGCATTAGGTATGGACGCAGGTTGTGCATTCCCAGCTATGATGGGTTCATGTGCATTCTTAATGGCATTTGGTAACGGTCCTAAATTCATCAAAGAAGCTAAGATCGATATCGTTGCTACATGGACACAAGCTATCGCAGGTTCAGCTGGTGTATTTGTAGCTTACTACTTAGTAAAATCATTACCACTTGAAACATTAACAAAGGTTATCGTTGTTGTAGTATACTTCACAGCATTCTTATACCTTAAAGATGCTATCAAGAAAGGTTCAGCAGCTTAATTATAATCCTCGAGATTTAAGTACTGAAATACATAGAAGAGCACTTGGTTTTCCAGGTGCTCTTTTTTTGCTGCAATTAACAAATGGGCGTTTGTCGTGCTGATTGTTGGTTTGCAGTTAGGCGTAATGGAACCTATTCTCACATCAGCGCCTAAAAACAGAGGAGGATTAGGTATTCACACGTTTTTAGAATTCATTTTGCCCAGTGGGTAGTTTATTAGGTTTTTAATCAACATGTTCTATCTTTGACGCCTAATCTTCATAATCATTTGGACATTATAGGTATTTTTTAGTCTTCTTATACCCAACGACTACTTGGCTCTTATATCAAGCACGATCGAATATCCCATTCTATAAACTCTAATTTACACAAACAAAAGGACTGCTCATGCAGTCCTTTCTTATTATTCCTTATCCTTTGGTTGAAATCCAATTCTGATTGGATTTGCTTTCATATTCATATGAATTTGTTTAATCACATTATCAAGTCTGGCCGGTTTCCATGTATATGAACATCTGCTTTTTTCTAAAATGAAATCACGGAATGTTGTTACATCACCAACTTCAAAATTCGCTTTTGGAAGCACTAACAATTCATCATCTTCCATTCCGATGTAGAAAATCTTCTCATCTTCCCAGAGGCGGTAAATCTTCTTGTAACTTCCAAGATGCTTTGTCTCATTATCACTTTCAGTCTTAACACCTGTATTTCCAAACAGATAAGCAATCTCTTCACCCAATTTTGTTTGTGGATTACTTTTCAGCATATATACTCCGATTTGGTGTCTAAAGAGTCCCATAAGTACCATAAGAGCACCCATAACATGACAAATGATCACACCTGGTAATGCGATTTCATGATTAACAAGTGGCAGGATGAATAATGTTCCACCAACAATAACCATGTAACCTGTTGTTCTAGGATGTTTTACCCTATTCGAAAATTTCACAAACATTTTAAGCAGGCTTGCATCTCGTACCACAGGTACTACATATTTGCTCTTTTGGCGATCAATACTTTCTTTCTTACTTTCTTCTTCTGCAGCTTCCAGCTCTGCTTTTTCTGCAGCTTCTCTTGCAGCTTTTTCAGTTTCTTCGTCAACTACAACTTCAGCAGTTTCTTCTACTTCTAATTCCTCATTCTGTGTTTCTAATACTTTTTCTTCCATCTAATCTCGTCTCCTTTGTTCATACTACGAACAGATATAGTATAACATGAGTGACATATTCTATTCAACCATTAAATACGCAAAAGGGACGTCCAGCAGACGTCCCCATCGGAAAATTTATTATCTTTCTTCTAATTCTTTCTTTTTCATTTTTGCTTTTAATTTGTATAAAGCAATCTTACAATCTTTTTCTACCATGTTGTTTTCACCAACGATGTTAGATTCAACACCTTCTGGATTTTTATTGATATCAACGATTGCATCAAGATATTCATTTACTACTACAAATTGAGCAACTGTACCGTTGAATGTGATACCAGCGGCTGGAATTCCACGGATCCCGATCTGTTCCATAGTATTTGTATAGTCTACGTGGCTGTTACCCCATCCATCGCAAGATACGATAACACCGTCCGCTCTCATACATTCTGCCCATACAGCAGCTCTTGTACCTACGAGCATCTTATCTTCATTCCCGTCTGGAGAACCAACGAGCATAACGCCCATTAAATCCACGTCTGTATCGTTTGAAACTACATCCAATAACGGATCTCTAAAATGATGCAACGATGTTTCTTTTGTTGAAGGACCAATTCCCATATGTACACCTCCTATTGCATTGAACGGATAATACCATCACGATACTCATTTGGAGTAAGGATGATTGGCATGTTACCCATATCGATGATTGATTTTCCACCTTCTACACCTGAAGGCTCTTTTGGGAATAAGTGTGTATCGTACATAGCTCCTTGCCCAGCAACTTGTTTGATAATAAGGACACGTTTCTTCCCTGGTCTTACGATATCATGATATTCATGTCGTTCTGTACATTTGTTACCATTGAATTTCTTCAATTGTTCACGGAATGTTTGAATAAATGTATCACATGCTCTGTGTGCCGCTGTAGGGCCTGGTCTTTCTTGTCCCATACCAGCCGCCAATGTGACATCAAAGGAAATGATCACATCATTGTCTCCCGGTGTACCTGCACGGTTCAAATATAACATATCTTTCATGTTACCTTCTGAAGAACCGAATTCGTGTGTTTGTTTTCCATTTGTATCCACACCTGTAAGGATAACATATACACCTGTGATTGTATGTGTAATACCTTCGCCAAGCTTTCCTAATACTTTTGTTGAAATAGGAATAATATCCATCATTGTATTTGTCCAACGGTCGTGATCTCCTGGTTGAATGATCTGGATATCAATGTTTTCAATCAATGGTTCAGACTCAATAAGTTCAGCAAGCATATCCTTGCTAACTGTCATCTTACCATCAACAGTGATTTTATTTTCTTCGCCCCATTCCACCTCGTTCATGTGGTAGGCTTTGATTACTAAGCGTCGTAAATCTTTTACTGCATCAGCCATTTTACGCACACCTCCAAGTTAAATATTTGACATTATTATACAATACGAAAAGGGCAGATGTAAACATCTGCCCTTCAAAAAATCCATATTAAACTTTAGCAATGTATTCGAATGGTAATGGAACGATCTTTCCAGGTGTTTGGATTTCGATTAATTGTTCCAATGTAGCTTTTACGATTGCTGTTTGTTGTTCTGGGTTGTTAGGAGCACCAGCATTAGCACCCATAGGTACCAATGGAGCTACCGAACGTGGTGTACCAGTTTGACGTACAACTGGTGGAAGAGCTGCGATACAAATTGTAGGGATACCAGCTTCTTCAATCGCTCTCTGCACCAATACTGCAGAGCGGTGGCAAGTACCTCAGCCAGCTGTGAGGATAACAGCGTCTACGCCTTCCTCTTTGAACATAGCTGCGATAGCTGGACCAGTTTCGTTTTTGAATTTTTCTTGGTTTCCACCACCACCCATGAATCCTGCATGAGTTGGAGCTACAGCTTTGATAAATCCTTCAGCTGCTAATTCATTCATTCTATCGATAGGGAACATACAGTTGATGTCTTTGTTAACATCACCGTTATCGTATCCACCGTGTGATACCATTAATTCGTTTGATGGCCATTCATTCTTAACTTCTCTCCAAGTAAAGTCACCAGCAAGGTTGAATCTTTTTTGTTCTTTGTGGTGAACACCAGCAGCTGTTGCAAGAGCAACTGTCATGTCTTTAAGCTCTTTTGTTACAGGAGCCCAAACCATTGGTGGTGTAATTGGAACGAAGATTTCTGATTGTAAACCTTTAACAATTGTTAAACTCATTATCTTTAACCTCCTTAATTATTTGCTTCATTCTTAGCGCGCATCTCTGCTTGCCTTCTATTGTATACATCTAAGTTACTTACATATTTGTCGTTGACTTCTGGACCAAGTTGTTTGATAGGACTCATGTTCCATGCAACCCTTTGACCAACTTCAGGCCAATAATCTGTAATGACCATTCTCATTGGTGTTTTGAAAAATCCAAGTCCATCTTCAAAGTCGCTGGCTACACAGCCATCATGAACTTCACAGACAATACCTTTTACATTTTCTAAGTTGCCAACTGGTTTTTCATCAACTTCTGGCTTCTGTCCAAGTTGTTCCACAAAACTCATGTCCCATGCAACTTCTTGTCCAACCATAAGTGGATATTCCGCAATCATCATTCTCATTGGCGCTTTTAAATATCCAAGACGCCCTTTGAGGTCAATTGCTACATGACTGTCATGCACCTCGACAATTACGCCTTCCATCTTAATGATTCTATCACCATATTTCATGTTATTCACCTAAATCTTAGTCGTATTTTTCTTTACGTTTTTGGCTCATTGGTAATGATTGTTCGTTTGGAACTAATACAACGTCTTCTGATCTTGTTTTATTGATCATTTCTACGTTTGTAGCCTTAACGTTTGGATTCCATTTCTTTTCAGCTTTCTTAACTGGTTCTTCTGCCATAGCTGCTTTTAACATTGCAAGAGCACGGATAGCGTCTTCTTTACATAATGTGTTACAAGCAAGAACTTCGTTTTCGATACCTGATTCAGATTTGTTGTTATCAATCATGTGTGTCATGTATTTGTTACCTACTACAAGTGCACCTTGTACAGCACAGAATGATAAACCAACAACTGGAACGCCTCTCATACCGATTTGTTCGTGATGAGATGCAAAGTCGATGTGGTTGTTACCGAAACCTTCTGTTGTAACGAAAGCACCATCAACGTCTAATGCTTCAACCATCATACCAACACGTTTTGATACATAGAATTTTTCAGCATTGATTTGAGGAGATCCTACGAAAAGAACGCCACAAAGGTCAACTTCTTCATCATGTAATGCTTCAAGTACAAGTGGTTCTCTCCAGTAGTGTCTTGACATTTCTTTAGAAGCTGGTCCGATACATGTTAATGCATGGATACAACCATCTAATACTTCAAGTGGAGAAACCATAACTGGAACGTTACCTAAGTCTACGTTAGGTTTTGCACCAAGGATACCAACTGGTTCTACAGGAAGGATTAAGTTATCATGCATAGCGCCTTGGCCCATGATTTCTTTAACGATAACTACTTTCTTCTTACCTGGACGACGGTATTGTACGTATTCTTCTGAATCTACGATAAGTGATTCATCTAATTTCTTTAATGCTTCACGGATTTCTTGTGTGATCACGTCAGTTGCTGTATGAGCAGCTAAAGGACCTGGTCTTTCCATGTTTGTTCCTTCTTTGATGATAACTTCTGTTTTGATGAAGATTTCACCTTTTTCTGGACATCCTGGACGACCCCACATGATGTTTTCATCCAAGTAACCTTCTGAAGAACCGAATTCACCGATTTGAACACCGTTAGCGTCTGTACCTGTAACCATCATTACTACACCATTAAGTACTCTAGTAACACCTGTACCGATTTCGCTATCGCCATCTTTTGTTGCGATTGGTTGAACGTCCATGATTGTTTCTGAGTATGTGTGGTATTGATCAGGAGTGATGATTTCAAGTTTTAAACTGTTAACAAGTTTTTGAGAAGCTGCTGCTTCTTCTTCAATACCTTCACGGATGTAAAGTGTTGTACCTTCGATAACTGTCTTAGGACCTCTCTTTACTTCTGTGATATTGTAATAATTTCTTTTTAATCTTCTGATTTCTTTAGCTTCTTGAGCTACTGGAGCTGCTGCTACTGGAGCTGCAACGCCTGCTACTGGAGCTGCTGCAACTGGAGCTGCTTCTGCAACTTCTGCTACGCCAGTACCGATTCCCATTGGTAATTCGATGTTAATATCTTTACCTTCACCAATGTGGATCTTTAATGTTCCGCCTGCTACAGTTGTTGTTGCTGCTGCAACTGGAGCAACTGGAGCTGCTACTGGAGCTACTTCTTCTGCTACTTCTTCTACTACTGG
>JAZQMU010000069.1:0-3484 GCA_045543595.1 Faecalimonas sp. | reverse complement strand
GTCAAGGATAAGTACATTTGTTTCTGTATTAATAAGCTTACAAAGTCTTACCTTTGCCTGCTCACCACCACTGAGCACTCTTACCTGACTTTCAATATGCTTTGTTGTAAGACCGCATTTTGCAAGGGCGGAACGCACTTCGTACTGTGTAAATGAAGGAAAATCTTTCCAGATTTCTTCGATACATGTTGTAGAGTTGTTTGGTGCTCCTTCTTGCTCAAAATAACCAATCATCAAATTCTCACCAAGTTCCACTGAACCGCTGAGTGGATTGATGATTCCGAGAATGCTCTTAAGAAGCGTTGTTTTCCCGATACCATTTGCACCGACAAGAGCAATCTTTTGACCTCTTTCCATTGAGATATTGAGCGGTTTCGAAAGTGGCTCATCGTATCCGATCACTAGATCTTTCGTCTCGAAAATGTATCTTCCTGGTGTTCTTCCTACTTTGAAGTTAAACTCTGGTTTTGGTCTTTCTGCAGCAAGCTCAATGATATCCATCTTATCTAATTTCTTTTGACGAGACATGGCCATATTTCTTGTAGAAACACGAGCTTTATTTCTCGCAACAAAATCTTTAAGTTCACTGATTTCCTGTTGTTGACGTTTATAAGCAGCTTCAAGCTGCGCTTTCTTCACTTCATATACTTCCATGAAATGATCATAGTCACCTACGTAACGATTCAATTCTTGATTTTCCATGTGGTAAATGATGTTGATTACGTCATTTAAAAATGGAATATCATGTGAAATCAATACAAATGCATTTTCATAATCGATCAAGTATCTCTTTAACCATGCAATATGTTCTTCATCCAAGTAGTTTGTAGGTTCGTCGAGAAGTAAGATGTCTGGTTTTTCTAATAAAAGTTTTGCGAGAAGTACTTTTGTTCTCTGACCACCGCTGAGATCTGTTACATCACGGTCAAGACCGATATCAAGAAGTCCAAGGGCACGTGCCACTTCTTCTACTTTTGCATCTATAACATAGAAGTCGTGTTGATCCAAAAGGTCTTGGATTGTACCTGTCTCTTCCATGAGACGCTCCATCTCTTCTGGAGTCGCTTCACCCATTTCCTCAAACATGCGATTCATATCTGCTTCCATTTCAAAAAGATAAGAAAACGCTGACTTTAACACGTCGCGAATTGTCATACCTTTTTCAAGAACTGTATGTTGGTCAAGGTATCCGACTCTTACACGTTTCGCCCATTCGATTTTCCCTTCGTCTGGCTGTAATTTACCAGTTACAATATTTAAGAATGTGGACTTCCCTTCGCCATTGGCTCCAACAAGTCCGATATGCTCTCCTTTTAATAAGCGGAATGACACATCTCCAAAAATCGCACGATCACCAAATCCATGTGATAAATGTTCTACATTTAAAATACTCATCTATTGTTCTCCTTTTAATTTCTAAATCAACGCTGATATCAGCGGTATTGTAAGCATACATAAAATTGTTGTAAAGAATACACCCTTCGAACCAAGCTTCACATCTCCGCCATATTCGATGGCGAGCATAGTTGTGTTTGTCGCAACCGGTGTAGCTGAAAGGACGATCACAGTTCCACGAATCATATCTGACACTGGAACGTATCGCATCAAACCAATAGCAATCAATGGCAAAATCGCAAGTCTCACAACGATAAATGGATATATCCTCCACTCATCAAACAACTCTTTTACTGGCATAGTTGCTACAGTTGCACCTAAAATCAACATAGCCGCTGGAGTCGTGATATTTCCCATGAAGTTCAAACTTGTCATCACCATGTCAGGAAGCTTGATATTTGCAAAATAAAGAATAATCGATAACACAGCTGCTATAAATGGCATATTCACAAGTTTCTTCACGTCAAATGAAAAATCTTCTTTTGTGTTGATCAAAAGAATACCGATTGAATAAACAAGTACATTGAATACTACCATAAAAATAACTGCATATATCAATGCATCTTCACCGAAAATAGCTGTAATTACAGGAAATCCCATAAACCCGACATTTCCAAACATGGTCATAAATATGTATGTACCTCGCTGACGCTTTGGCACACGGGTCACAAACACAAACATCACTCCTGCGATTGCGTAGATTAGATAGGCAACTGCTGCAATCCCAAATACCGTGAGAACTTCTTTGTTAGATACAATTCCCACATTGGAAACAAATGCTGTAATAATCTGAGATGGCAAAGATATATTTATGATCATCTTCGTGTAACGCACAATTGCCGCATCATCAATGACCGTTCTTTTATACATAACATAGCCCACGATCACGATCAAAAATAATGACATAATCTGTGCGGCAGTGTCTAAAAAACTCATATTGTTTCCTCCATAAAATATCCTAACCAATTAAGTATACTATTAAAAAGAAGGAGTTTCAATGAAATAAATTAATCTTGTATTTATAATTTTATCTGCTCAACAAAAAACAGCTCATATTATTGAGCTGTTTTTGATAAACTTTTTTATACATATAACATTGGTTGCTATCCATTTATGTTATAGTTTTCAGATAATAGATTCATTGCTTTCAGAAGTTTATAAGTATAAACAAAAGGTCCTACAATAATAAGTGAGCCTAAGACACTCCATCCCCAGAATGAGCCAGCACTTAAATTATAATTGATACCACGACGTTTTAATTCACTACCAATTCTATTACTTATTTTATGATACCATACTAATGGAAGAATTCCTAAAGTCAAAGCAGAAAAAATGAAAATCACAAGACAATAATGCATAGTTTTCTTGCCATCATATCGCCCTGCAATAGTGTTAATATCTGTACTTATTGAAGACATCACAACTATACCATAAATTCCTAAAGTTACAATTGACAATAAAATAAATTTAGCAAGTCCCCTGTTTGTTTTTAATTGTCCCACAGGTTTAGCCAAAGTAGTTGTTGACTCCACACTACATCCACAGTGCACACAAATAATAGCCTCTTCGTTAATTTCTTTACCACATTTTGAACAGAATTTCATATTCTTTACTCCTTTTTTACTATTTTTAGATAAAAAGATATCACTGTTCATCGTTCATGCACAACAAACAAATACCTGCGATTAAGTTTACAAAAATTAACGAACAAATCTTCATTCCTGTAGAAATAGATCGGTTATCACGTAAACTCTTAAAAATTGAAATTGTAATTGGTAAACACCATGCCAATGGAAGTATTAGCCAACCTTGTGAAACACAACCAACAATTAAAAAAATCTTCACAATCAATTTCATTGTATCGTCTTTTTGTTCTACAGTTTTTGATTGTGTAGGTTGTTCAACACTTCTTCCACATTTTACACAAACTATCGCATCGTCATGAATTTCATTACCACAATGTACGCAAAACTTCATCTCCCTCATCCCCTTTCCAATGCTATAATTTAAATCTCATTCAAATAGTCGCATCACGACTTTATAGTCATTATACGACTATATTTGAATTAATTCAAGATTTCATATACAT
>JAZQMU010000068.1:0-12981 GCA_045543595.1 Faecalimonas sp. | reverse complement strand
TAAAAGAAAGCATTGCCTATCTGTCAAAAAAGTGCTAACTTTATATTCACAAATCATTAACGTAAGTTAATCTATTTATTTTCTAGCCATTTCGGCAATTTTAATCCCATTATCGCACCGTGATAATTGAATAGACTTTACACTCAAAATCCTTTTTGATATGATTGTTATATACAAGTATCAAAAGAGAGGTGTCAGAAAGTGAGAGATACAATGCCAAATGCAAGTGAAACGATTGAAAAATTAGCAAAACAACTTGAACGACTCAAATTTTTAAACGATTTGAGAGACTGCGAGACACTCGAAGATTTTAAAGAATTGACCAAGAAGTACGAGGTACTTTGTGAGGAAGATAGTACGAAGTAACATGTAAATAAGATTCAGACACAGAGATGCAAAGTCTATTTGATTATAGAACTTTGCATCTTTTTTATGAACTTATGGTATAATGACTACAAAATACAGCACGGAGGTGTCTAGTATGAATGGTCGAATTTACATGAATCGAGATTGGTATTTTACCGAAAATTATAATGAAGCTAAATTTGAAACAAAAGTAACGCTTCCGCATACTTGTAAGGAAACACCATTTCATTATTTTGATGAGAGTGAATATCAAATGGTGTCTGGCTATCAGCGAGAATTAGATGTTCCAAAAGAGTGGGAGAATAAAAATGTTCTTTTGACTTTTGAAGGAGTGGCCCATGACTGCGAAGTGTTCCTAAACGGAGATAAGATAGGGGAACATCACTGTGGTTATACAGCATTTACTCTTCTTTTAGATAAGCTTCGATATGGAGAGAAGAATGATATAACTGTGAAAGTAGATAGCAGGGAAAAACTGAACATTCCCCCATTTGGTCATGTGATCGATTATATGACTTACGGTGGTATTTATCGTGATGTTTATCTGGAAGTAAAAGAAAAGAATTACATTCAGGATGTGTTTCTCTATACGGATCTGAAGAAGCTTTATGTTGAGATTACTAAAAATGATTCGGAAAGACAAAACGAATGTCGAATTTACATTGCAGGACAAGAACTTGGCAGAGTGGCATTGAATGACATTACAACAAAATGTGAATTTGAACTTCCTGAAATAGAACTTTGGGATTTGGAACATCCAAAGCTATATGATGTGAAAGCAGAATTGCTAAACGATAACCAGATTTTGGATGAAAAACATATTTCCTACGGGTTCCGTACCGTAGATTTCCGGAAAGATGGTTTCTATTTAAATAATAAGAAAATAAAAATCCGTGGTTTGAACCGACACCAAAGTTATCCATATGTGGGATATGCAATGCCGGCTTCCATGCAAAAACTGGACGCAGATATTTTGAAACAGGAACTGGGATTAAACGCGGTACGTACTTCTCATTATCCGCAAAGTCATGATTTCATCTCGCGATGTGACGAGATTGGTCTTCTCGTGTTTACAGAATTTCCGGGCTGGCAATATATTGGAGATGAAGCTTGGAAGAAGCAAGCATGTGAGAATGTGAAAGATATGGTGCTTCAGTATCGCAATCATCCGTCTATTATACTTTGGGGTGTGCGAATCAACGAATCGCCAGATGACGATGATTTTTATGAACGTACCAATGCGATTGCCCGCGAACTAGATCCAAGTCGTCCGACCGGCGGTGTGCGTAATATGAAAAAAGGACATTTTCAGGAGGATGTGTATACATACAATGATTTCAGCCATGATGGGACAACGTCAGGCTGTGAACCGAAACGAAAAGTGACACCTGATGAGGAAAAGGCGTACATGGTAACCGAGTATAACGGACACATGTTTCCAACAAAAACTTTTGACAGTGAACCACATCGTATGCAACACGCTTTGCGACATGCCACTGTGTTAAATGCTGTGGCGGAAAATGAAGATATTGCAGGCAGTTTCGGATGGTGCATGGCAGATTACAATACTCACAGAGATTTTGGGAGTGGCGATCGTATTTGCTATCATGGTGTGCTGGATATGTTCCGCAATCCGAAGATGGCAGCAGTGGTCTACGCAAGTCAGCAAAATGAGGTGCCGGTACTCGAGACAAGCTCTGGAATGGAGATTGGAGAATACCCGGCGTCAACCCTTGGAACAAGTTATATATTTACAAATGCTGAGAAGGTTCGCATGTATAAGAATGACAAGTTTGTGAAGGAGTATTTGACAAAAAACTCTGAATACTCGCATATGATACATGGACCGATCGCAGTAGATGATCTGGTGGGTGACCTTTTGATTACGGAAGAAGGCTTTACAAAAGAGCAGTCTGATGCTACCAAATTCATTTTAAATAGTGTGGCAAAATACGGTTTGAATCATATTCCGGTAAAAGCATTTTTGAAGATGCCGAAGCTGATCATGAAATATAAGATGACCATAGAACAGGTGACCAATCTGTATACGAAATATATCGGTAACTGGGGTGAAAGTGCAGTTGCATATCGTTTTGATGCAATGGAGGGAGATAAAGTAATCAAATCCCTCACAAAAGCGCCGATGAAAAAGGCGATTTTAGAGGTAAAAGCGGATCACACAAATTTGGTAGAAAATCACACCTATGATGTGGCGCTTGTGCAGATAAAGATGGTCAGCGAGTATGGGAATGTGTTACACTATTCTCATGAACCGGTATTCCTTGAAACGAAAGGACCAATTGAGCTTATCGGACCAAATTGCATTACATTGCAAGGCGGTATGTTTGGTACTTATGTGAAAAGCAAAGGAACTGGAGCAGCAGAATTATGTATAAGAGATATGCGTGGAAATGAAGAAGTCATTCATTTTCAAGTTACTAAAGCAGGAGAGTAAAAATGGACGAATTGAAATTAAGAAAGAAAAATTTATGGATGTTTCCACTTGGTACTGTAGGACGAGATATGATGTACAACCTAGTAACCAACTTTTTGCTTACTTACATCCTATTTACAAAAGGTTTGACAGCGGCTCAGCTTGGTGCGATCACTGCAATCATGGTGGCAGCTCGTGTGTTTGATGCTTTGAATGACCCAATCATGGGAAACATTATTGAAAGCACTCGGACAAGATGGGGAAAATTTAAACCTTGGCTCGTGATTGGTATTGCGTTATCCTGTGTTGTAGTAACTATGGTATTTTCAACAGATTTAAAAGGATGGAACTTTGTAATCCTTTTTGGTGTGTTCTATTTCTGTTACAGTATCGCATACACCATGCATGACATTTCTTACTGGGGAATGGTTCCGGCTTTAAGCTCGGACGCAGCAGCAAGAGATCAGTTTACATCTCGCGCAACATTGTTTGCAGGTGTGGGCGGAGCACTTGCGTCTATTGTAATTCCTATGCTTACAACTGGAGAGATGACAATCGGTGGAAGTGCAAATGTAGCCTATAAAGTGGTAGCGATTGCCATCTGTATCATTGCACCAGCATTCTTGTGTTTCACAATCATTGGAGCCCAGGAACGTAGAGATCATACAAAAGCAGAACAATCATCAGGAGGACTGAAAAAGGTTGTCAGAACGATAGTTAACAACGATCAGCTCCGTTGGATTGCGGTTATCTTTCTAATCCAGCAGGTTGGAAATGGAATTGTGATCGGTGGAATCGGTTCTACATATATTTATTTTGAATATGGATATGCAGGTGGATTATATTCGTTATTCACGACAGTAGGTATGTCAGCAACAGCATTTTTAATGATATTTTACCCTGCAATTTCTCGCAAGATTAAGAGAAAACGCTTGATGAACATCATGGCAGTAATTGCCGTTGTGGGATATGTGTTCATGATCCTTTCACGTGTTATTCCATCAATTGGGTTTATATTACTTACAATTGGTTATATGCTCTCAAACTTTGGTCAGTATTGCTACTATCTGGTGATGATGATTTCCATTATTAATACTGTAGAATATAATGAATATAAAATCGGGACAAGAGATGAGGCGATCATCGCATCGGTACGTCCATTTATGACAAAGATGGCTTCCGCATTTATCGTAATGATCACAACAATCAGTTATGTGATGTTTGGAGTGACAAATTATACAAATCAGATTTCGGATCTCGAAAGTGCAGCGGCATCTGGATTGATTACGGAAGCACAGAAACTTGCAGAGATTGAGACCGTTATTGGCGGTGTACAAGATGGACAAAGCATTGGCTTGTTAGTGTGCATGACAATTATCCCTTGCGCATTGATGCTTATTTCCAATGCGTTATACCAAAAGAATTACAAATTAGATGAAGAAGAATATGATCGTATTTGTAGAGAAATTGAAAATAGATAGGAGGAACGATGTATGTATCACGATAAGAAAATCTTACTCGGGGTTTCCGGTGAAGAAAAAGTGTACCTTTATCCAAGTATGGCGAATCGTCATGGTATGATCGCGGGGGCAACAGGGACTGGGAAGACAATTACGCTAAAAGTACTCGCAGAGTCTTTCAGTGATTGTGGGGTTCCAGTATTTCTGGCTGACGTAAAAGGCGACCTTGCAGCAATGTGTAAACCAGGTAGTATGAATAGTAATATTCAAGAAAGAATTGATGCTATGGGACTTGCAGAAGCAGGGTATGCATTTGATTCCTATCCAACTACTTACTGGGATGTATTTGGAGAAAAGGGCATGCCTCTTCGTACTACAATTTCAGAAATGGGCCCACTCCTTCTTAGCAGAATTTTGGATTTGAATGAAGTTCAGTCGGATATTTTGACGATCATTTTTAAAATTGCAGATGATAGTGGATTACTTCTTTTAGATACAAAAGATTTACGATCTATGATTCAGTATGTTTCAGAACACGCAAATGACTATGCCGAAGAATATGGGAATATGGCAAAACAAAGTCTGGCAGCAATCCTTCGTTCAGTGGTTGCTTTGGAAGCTGAAGGGGCAGATAGATTCTTTGGTGAAACGGCTCTTAATATTGCTGACTGGTTCTGTACAGACCGAGACGGTAAGGGAATGATCCAGGTTCTTGACTGTCAGAAACTGATTCACAATCCAACTATGTATTCAACTTTCCTTCTCTGGATGATGTCTGAACTTTTTGAATCTCTTCCAGAAGCTGGAGATAGAGAAAAGCCAAAGATGGTGTTCTTCTTTGATGAAGCTCATATGTTGTTTAATAATGCAACAAAAACACTTTTGGATAAGATCGAACAAGTAGTGAAACTTATTCGTTCAAAAGGAGTAGGTATCTATTTTATTACACAGAGTCCAAAAGATATTCCGGATGGAGTGCTCGCCCAATTAGGTAATAAAGTGCAGCATGCACTCCGTGCCTATACACCAGCAGAACAAAAGGCTACAAAGGCAGCTGCGATGTCCTTCCGTGAAAACCCAGAATTTGATACATATGAAGTTTTAACTTCTCTTGGAACGGGAGAAGCACTCGTTTCTGTGTTGGATGAGGATGGAGTGCCAACAATTGTAAAACAGTGCAAGATTTTGCCACCACAAAGTCAGATGGGCGCGTTGGATGATGAGGTGAGAAATATGCAGATTACAGATAATCTTCTTTATATGAAGTATTCGCAAGAAATTGATCGTGAATCTGCATATGAAATCTTAAAGAAAAAGGTAGTTGAAGAGACTGAGGCTGAAGAGGAGGCAAAAGCAGAAGCCCTGGCAGAAAAACAGCGTTTGAAAGAGGAAGCGGCAGCAGAAAAAGTTCGTCAGAAAGAAGCGGAGAAAAATGCAAGAAAAGTGAAATCTGCAGCGAAGAGCGTAGCGAGCACAGCAACGGGAACAATTGGACGTGAGATCGGTAAACAATTAGGAAATGCAGTAGGTGGAAGTTTCGGCAAGAGACTTGGTGGAAATATTGGGGCTTCCCTAGGGCGTGGTATCCTGAATACATTATTTAAATTATAAAAGAAAATATCGGCGAGAGTGCTTGCACTCTTAGCCGATTTTTTTTATACTAGACCAAATGGGTTTTCGTAGGGGAGGATATTATGGAACCATATTGGAACAGCATGGAAGATGATACGAATGTGATCATGCAACGTGTGAAAAGAAGAGAAAAGATATTGAGAGAGAAAAAAAGACGTCAGAAACGTAAAGTCATAGGAACGTGTATAGGGATACTTGTGGTGATTTTGTTGATCGTTTTTGGTGTAATTCAAATAGGAAAAAATAATCGTGAGCAGGATATGGAAGTAAACCAGAATCAGAGTCAAACGCAGGAACAAGTGACACAAGATGATAATACAGAGTTGGAAAACTCCGGAGTAGAATTGGAATCTGAAGTGACACCTGGATATGAATTTACGATGTCGTCTGATTATCAGAATATTGCCAGTGAGACAGTGATCAGTAAGAATGCTATTTTGGTAAATGAGTCGACAGATACGATCATTGCATCTCGCAGTGCAAAAGAGCGAATCTTCCCAGCATCCATGACAAAAGTACTTACAATCCTTGTTGCAGCGGAACAGATTCCGGAAGAGAAATTAAATGATACATTCACTATGACAATTGAAATTACGGACTATGCTTACGAGAATGAATGCAGCAGTGTTGGATTTGAAGTGGGCGAAGTGATTCCGGTAATTGATATGTTCTATGGAACGATTCTTTCATCGGGAGCTGATGCGGCAGTGGGCTTGGCAAATTATGCAGCTGGTTCCCATGAGGCATTTGTAGGATTGATGAATCAAAAATTAGAAGAGTTGGGACTCGGACAAACATCCCGTTTTACAAATTGTGTAGGGGTTCATGATGAAAATCATTATTCGACAGTTTACGATATGGCAATTATCATGAAAGCAGCAATGGAGAATGATTTGTGCAGAAAAGTGCTTGGGGAGAGAGTTTATTTAACAGCGCCAACAGAACAGCACCCTGAGGGTCTTACTATTTCAAATTGGTTTATTCGACGAATCGAAGATAAGGATTGCGGCGGTATTGTACGCGGTGCAAAAACGGGTTATGTGGTGGAATCAGGGAACTGTGCAATGAGTTGGGGTGAATTTGATAATGAAACTCCATTTATCTGTGTGACAGCAGATTCGAGCAGTAACTGGCAATGTATCTATGACCAGGTGGAAATCTATTCGCAGTATGCTGCAGGAAGAACAATTGAACAGTAAAGAAAAAAGCCAGCATAAATTGCTGGCTTTTCCTGAGAGAAAGAGGAATGTTTATGATAACGATTAAATCGGAATTGTTAGTCGAAGCGCAATGACCGAAAATAAAAAATTAAGTGCAATCATCGTCTTCATTTGATACTATAATTGTATGTGATAAATGTGAGTGAAATATGTCTAATTTGGAAAAGAAATCTAAAATTTCTGAAGAATTTTTTAAGAAAGAATTAGAGGATTAGAAAATGAAAAATAAAAGAATAATTTTAGCGTCAGCTTCGCCAAGAAGAAGAGAACTCTTAACTATGATGGGACATGAATTTGAGATTCAGGTTAGTCATAAGGAAGAGGTATATTCAGCCACTGAGCCAGATGAGATTGTAAAAGAATTGGCTCTTTTGAAGGCAAAAGATATTGCGGAGCAAAATGAAAAAAAGAATCTGATCGTTATTGGAGCTGATACAGTAGTGGCTCACAGAGGAAAGATTTTGGGAAAGCCACAGTCAGAGCAAGATGCGTTTGAAATGATCCAGTCTTATCAAAATGACAAGCATCAAGTTTATACCGGAGTGGCAATCGTGAGTTATGGTGAGGATGGAAATGAGAAAGTAATCAATCATGCTGTCAAAACAGATGTTTACGTGAATCCTATGACAGATGATGAAATCTGGAAATATATTCGCAGTGATCAAGTGATGGACAAAGCAGGGGCATATGGAATTCAGAGTGGCTTTGCAATTCACATTGAAAAGATCGAGGGGGATTATTTTAATGTGGTGGGACTTCCTGTTTCGTTTGTATATGAAGAATTGAAGAAGATGATTTAGGGTAAAAAGGTACTATTGAATAATAGTATCTTTTTTAATTGAAAAACGTAATACTATATGTTAAACTATGAAAACAAATTCTAGAATTTTCTATATTATCTAGGCAGATCGCCACAAATTCCAAGAGAAGTAGTTTTAAAAAGAAATATTTAGTAAAGAGGATTTTTGTATGCATTGACCGTACGCATTATGCGTATTATAATTAAAGGAGGAATTCAGTATTTGAGATTTCGTGAAGTAGAAAAACTATTATTGAAAGATGGGTGGTATCAGGTAAAACAAAAGGGTTCCCATCATCAATATAAACACCCCGAAAAAAAGGGAAAGGTCACAGTGCCTGAACACGGTGGGGATATACATATAGATGTAGTTAAGTCTATTTTGAAACAGGCAGATATAGCTATAGAGAAATAAAGAAAGGATGATTATATATGAAAATGGTTTATCCAGCAATTTTTTACCCGTATTCAGATGCAAGCGGGGGATATGTGGTTGAGTTTCCAGATCTTCCGGGATGCGTTACAGGAGGGAAAGACTTAAAGGAAGCGTTGGAGATGGCTGAAGATGCGGCAAGTGGATGGATATTGGGAGAATTAGAGGAAGGAAATCTAGTTCCTCAAGCTTCTAAATATAGTGAAGTAAAATATAAAGATGGTGGTCAAGTAAACATGATTTTACTTGATATAGATGCTTACGCAGAACGATATGGTGAAAAAGCAGTCCGTAAGAATGTTACAATTCCAGCTTGGTTAAATACCTTTGCTGAAAAACAGAGAATTAATTTTTCGCAAGTGTTGCAAGAAGCGTTGTTGATCAAAGCGACAAAGAAATAAATAAACGCTTGCTCTAAGTTTCTAGAGCAAGCGTTTTTCTTTTATAAAGCTTCCCATCTTCCCGAAGCACCGCATGGAAGTACCAAGCCGTTGCTTGAAACTGGGAGTCCGATTTCCTGAGAATCAACCTTCCCATTAAATGGTTTCAATTCTGTAGCCAACATATAAGTTAAAACTGCAGGCTGAAGTCCTGTTGTGTAGGAATTCACAAGGAAGAATAAAGGATTGTCCGATAAAATTTGTGTACATAATTTAATCAATGGATGAATCGCTTCTTCAATCTTCCAAATCTCACCTTTTGGTCCACGGCCGTAAGAAGGCGGATCCATAATAATAGCATCGTATTTGTTGCCGCGGCGGATCTCACGTACTACGAATTTCACACAGTCGTCAACAAGCCAGCGGATTGGTGCCTCGCCGAGCCCAGAAGAAACTGCATTTTCTTTTGCCCATTGTACCATACCTTTGGAAGCATCAACGTGAGTAACGCTTGCTCCAGCAGCTGCGGCGGCGAGAGTAGCACCACCTGTATAAGCGAAAAGGTTTAACACTTTAATCGGTCTTTCCGCATTTCTGATCTTATCTCCAAACCAATCCCAGTTCGTAGCTTGTTCTGGGAAAAGTCCTGTGTGCTTGAAACTGAAAGGTTTTAAGTTAAATGTGAGACTCTTGTAATGAATCTGCCATTGTTCAGGCAAACTGAAGAATTCCCATTCGCCGCCACCTTTTTTGCTGCGGTGGTAATGCCCATTCATGTTTCTCCAACCTTTGTGTGTTTTCTTTGTATCCCAAATAACCTGTGGGTCTGGTCTTACTAAAATGTAATCACCCCAGCGTTCTAATTTTTCTCCATTTGAAGTATCTATAACTTCGTAGTCTTTCCAACCATCTGCTATCCACATAAAAATATTTATCCTTTCGCAAAATTTGCATCATTCTCATTATAACAGTGTTTTTGGTGAATGTACATATGTATTTCTTTGCGAATTATGCAGAAAAATGGGGAAACAGGTTTACTTTAATTTGGTTCGGTGATAGAATATTTCTATAAGTGAAGAAGCGGAAAGCGACTAAAATATATAAAAGGTGGAAAAAGATATGATTAAAGTAAATGCACTTGGGGATGTATGTCCAATCCCAGTAGTAAAAACAAAAAAAGCAATGCAAGAATTGGTTGGAGCAGGTGTTATCGAAGTTTTAGTAGACAATGAAATCGCGGTTTCTAATGTGACAAAAATGGCAGAAGCTGCTGGTGGAAAAGTAACATCAGAAAAAGTAGAAGAAAAAGAATATAAGATTACAATCGAAGTGTCTGGTGATGCAAAAGCAGAGGAAGCAGTAGAAGAAGAAAACTTAGTAGTAGTAGTTTCATCTGACCGCATGGGTGCTGGAAATGATGATTTGGGAAAAGTATTGATCAAAGGATTCATCTTTGCAGTGACACAACTTGACAAATTACCAAAAACTATGCTTTTCTATAACGGCGGAGCAACTCTTACAGCAGAAGGCTCTGACTCATTAGAAGATTTAAAACATTTAGCAGAACAAGGTGTTGAAATCTTAACATGTGGTACATGCTTAAATTACTACGGATTATCTGATAAGTTAGTAGTAGGTAGTGTGACAAATATGTACACGATCGTAGAAAAGATGGCAGGAGCAGATAAGATTATCAGACCTTAATATTTAGTAATAGATGGAAAGGGAGAAATTAACAGAATGAAAACAGATGTAAAACTGACACAAATGACAAAAACAGCAGGGTGAGCAGCTAAGATAGGTCCAGAGACCCTTGCTCAAGTTTTGAGTAAGCTGCCAACATTCCATGATGACAATTTATTAGTAGGTATTGAAACATCGGATGATGCTGCTATTTATAAAATCACAGATGATATTGCAATGATTCAAACTGTTGTCTTCTTCACTCCAATTGTCGACGATCCATATATGTTTGGACAGATTGCAGCAGCAAATTCATTAAGTGATGTTTATGCTATGGGCGGGGAACCAAAAGTTGCTCTTAATATCGTAGGATTTCCAAACTGTCTGGATCCAGCAATCCTGGGAGATATCCTTGCAGGTGGTGCGGCAAAGGTAAAAGAAGCCGGCGCAGTACTCGTGGGAGGACATTCTGTGCAGGATGATGAACCGAAGTACGGACTTTGCGTTTCCGGATTTGTGCACCCAGATAAGATTTTCAAGAACTATGGATGTGAACCGGGAGACATTCTGATTCTCACGAAACAGATTGGAACTGGTATTGTAAATACAGCTATAAAAGCCCAGATGGCATCAGAATCCTCTATTAAAGAGGCAGTTACTGTAATGTCGTCATTGAATAAAAAAGGTAAAGAAGTTGTGGAAAAATATCCTGTAACAGCATGTACAGATATTACAGGATTTGGACTTCTTGGTCATTGTGCAGAGATGGCATCTGCCAGCGAAGTTACATTCGAACTTGGTGTAGAAGGAATTGCATACTTAGAAGACGCCATTTCCTACGCTAAGATGGGGTTAGTCCCAGGTGGAGCTTATAAGAATCGCCAACATACAGGAAATATGGTTGATTTCGGCGGCGTGGCAGAGCATTACATTGATCTTTTATACGATCCACAAACGTCAGGTGGATTGTTAATCAGTGTCGCTCCAGAATATGTAGCAGATATGATGGACGATTTCGCTGAAAAAGGTATGGATACAAAAGTATCCATTATTGGACGAGTAAAAGAAAAGAGCGATAAATGGATTCGCTTATATTAGGAGTTTAATATGAACAAAAACCTTTTGTACAGAAGCATTCCGAAAGTAGATGTACTTTTAGAAGATGCAGTAATTGTAGAAAAAATGAATGAATATGGGAGAGATGTGATGATGGACGCAATCCGTACAGAGATGGATGCGTTGCGTGCATATATTGGCGGCTGTGATTCAGAAGAAGCTGCCAAGAAGCAGATTACTGAATTGAAAGATCGCATCATTCTTCGTGCGAAGAAAGCCCTGCAGCCAAACATGCGCAAGGTAATCAATGCAACAGGAACAATTCTCCACACGAATCTTGGACGTGCTCCAATCAGTAAGGAGCATATGATGCATATCGTAGAGATTGCGACGGGTTACTCAAACCTTGAGTATAACTTGGAAGCAGGACGACGTGGTGAAAGATATTCTCATTTTGAGGAATTGCTCTGCAAGATTACAGGAGCAGAAGCTGCGATGGCGGTTAACAATAATGCATCAGCCGTTATGTTGATCCTCAGTTCATTGGCAAAAGGAAAAGAAGTGGTAGTTTCTCGTGGAGAACTCATTGAAATCGGTGGAAAATTCCGTGTTCCTGATGTGATGGAGCAAAGTGGTGCCACATTAGTGGAAGTTGGAACAACAAACAAAACACACTATTCAGATTATGAAGATGCAATCACAGAGAATACAGGTGCACTTCTGAAAGTTCATACAAGTAACTATAGAATCGTTGGTTTTACAGAATCTGTAAAGATTGACGAATTAGTAGAATTAAGTCAGAAACACGACATTCCTATCATGGAAGATTTGGGAAGCGGCGTGTTGATCGATCTTAGCAAATATGGCATCACTTACGAACCTACAGTACAGGATTCGATCAAAGCGGGTGCCGATGTAGTCTGCTTCAGCGGTGATAAACTTCTTGGCGGACCACAGGCAGGTATCATTGTCGGTAAGAAAAAATACATCGATAAGATGAAGAAGAATCAGCTTACAAGAGCCCTCCGTATTGACAAGTTTACAGCGGCAACTCTTGAAGTGGTTCTCAAAGAGTATTTATCAGAGCAGCGTGCAGTACAGAATATCCCTGTTCTTCAGATGATTTCAAAATCACAGGAAGAACTCGTGAAAGAAGCGAGAAAGTTAAAACGTTTCTTAACAGGACTGGATATGGATGTAGAACTTGGAATTGAAGACTGTGAATCTCAGATTGGTGGAGGCTCTCTTCCATTGGAAAGACTTCAAAGTAAGGCAGTTACGATCAAACCTAACAAGATTTCTACAGCAGAGCTTGAGACACGTATGCGTTTCATTGACGTTCCAATCATTCCAAGAGTTGTGAACGATAAGATTTTATTAGATGTAAGAACAATTGGAACAGAAAACTATCCGTTGTTCCGTCAACTGAAAGATATCTGTGAATAGAAAGGTTATTTCTAAATGAAAAATATAATTATAGGGACAGCGGGACATATTGACCACGGTAAGACGACGCTT
>JAZQMU010000067.1:0-9103 GCA_045543595.1 Faecalimonas sp. | reverse complement strand
TGCTCTGGGTTCTCGATAAGACAAAAACAGCGATGGGAGCAAGAATGCTCCGCAGTTTTGTAGAACAACCTTTGATCGATAAGGAATCTATCTTAAAAAGACTTGACGCAGTTGGTGAGTTGAAAGATAACGCTATCTGTCGTGAAGAAATCAGAGAGTATCTTGCACCAGTTTACGACTTGGAACGATTGATCAGCAAGGTGACTTATCAGTCTGCTAACCCGCGTGATATGATCGCTTTCCGCAGTTCTTTGGAGATGCTTCCTCATATCAAATGTATCTTGGGAGATTTAAATACGCCTCTTTTAAAAGAGTTGGAAGATAATCTGGATACTTTGTCAGAATTATGTGATCTTATAAGGAAAGCCATTGATGAAGAACCACCGCTTGCCATGAAAGAAGGGGGAATCATCAAAGAAGGTTACAACGAGACCGTTGATAAGCTTCGTAATGCCAAGGTAGAAGGTAAAACGTGGCTTGCAGAACTAGAAGCAGAGGAACGAGAAAAGACAGGCATTAAAAATTTGAAGATCAAATATAACAAAGTGTTTGGATACTATTTGGAAGTAACAAATTCTTATCAGGATCTTGTGCCTGATTATTATACGAGAAAACAAACTTTGGCGAATGCAGAACGATACATTACTCCAAGATTAAAAGAATTAGAAGATATGATTCTTGGAGCAGAAGACAAATTATATGCATTAGAATACGAACTTTACTGTGAAGTACGTGAAACAATTGCCGCAGAAGTGCTGCGCATTCAAAAGACAGCAAAAGCACTTGCTCAAATTGATGTCCTTGCTTCATTGGCCTATGTTGCAGAACGCAACAATTATGTGAGACCAAATATCAATGAAAAAGGTGTGATCGATATCAAAAACGGTCGTCACCCAGTTGTGGAAAAGATGATTCCAAACGATATGTTTATTGAAAATGATACATATTTAGACGATCGTAAGAATCGAATTTCTATCATCACAGGTCCAAATATGGCTGGTAAATCAACTTATATGCGCCAGACAGCACTTATTGTTCTGCTTGCGCAGGTAGGTTCATTTGTTCCGGCTGAAAGTGCGAATATTGGGATCGTAGACCGTATTTTTACACGTGTTGGTGCATCAGATGACCTTGCTTCAGGTCAAAGTACCTTCATGGTTGAGATGACAGAGGTGGCAAATATTCTTCGCAATGCCACAAGTAAGAGTCTTTTGATTTTAGATGAGATTGGACGTGGAACAAGTACGTTTGACGGACTTAGTATTGCATGGGCTGTTGTTGAACACATCAGTAATAAACGTTTATTGGGAGCAAAAACTTTATTTGCAACACACTATCATGAATTGACAGAATTAGAAGGAAAGATTGATAGTGTAAACAACTATTGTATCGCTGTAAAAGAAAAAGGCGATGACATCGTTTTCTTGCGTAAGATCGTTAAGGGCGGAGCTGATAAGAGTTACGGAATTCAGGTTGCAAAACTTGCAGGAGTACCTGATTCCGTAATTAACAGAGCAAAAGACATTGTTGAAGAACTTATTAGTGCTGACCTGTCTACGAGAATCCGTGATATTTCTGTTCAGACAGGCGAGACTACGAAGAAGACGAAGAAATATGATGAAGTAGATTTGGCACAGATGTCGCTATTTGATACCGTAAAAGATGACGACGTGCTTGAAGAATTAAAAGCCATTGATGTCAGCAATCTGACACCGATGGATGCATTAAATACAATTTATCGTCTGCAAAATAAATTAAAAAACAGATGGTAATTAAAGGAGCAGCATGGCGAATATACAAGTTTTAGATCAGATTACAATCGATAAAATCGCAGCCGGCGAGGTGATTGAAAGACCAGCCTCTATCGTCAAAGAATTAGTGGAAAATTCCATTGACGCTGGTGCGACCGCTGTGACAGTAGAAATTAAAGAAGGTGGCATTTCCTTTATCCGTATCACAGACAATGGATGTGGTATTCCTAGGGAAGAAGTGCCGCTTGCTTTCCTGCGCCATTCGACAAGTAAGATCCGTACTGTTGAGGATTTGACAACAGTGGCTTCTCTTGGATTTCGTGGCGAGGCTTTATCTAGTATTGCAGCCATTGCACAAGTGGAACTTATCACAAAAGAAAAGGATGCCATGTTAGGTACAAGTTATAAAATTGAAGGCGGTGTAGAAAAAAAGATTGAAGATATTGGCGCGAGAGATGGCTCTACATTTTTAATCCACCAAATTTTCTATAATACGCCAGCTAGACGTAAGTTCCTTAAAACACCGATGACAGAAGCCAGTCACGTAAATGAATTGATGATTCGTTTAGCTTTATCTCATCCGGAAGTTTCTTTTGAGTTCATCAGTAATGGACAATCCAAACTTCACACTTCTGGAAATGGAAGATTAAAAGATGTGATCTATCAGATTTTTGGAAGAGAAATCACGCAAAATCTTCTTGAAGTTGATGAAGCTATGCCTGGAATCAAGGTGACTGGATTTATTGGAAAACCTCTTGTTTCGAGAGGAAATCGTAATTATGAAAATTATTATATCAATGGCAGATATGTAAAAAGTAATATTATTGCGAAAGCCATTGAAGACGCATACAAAGACTTTACAATGCAACACAAGTACCCATTTACGGTACTTCATTTCACAATGGATGGAGAAGATCTGGATGTGAATGTACATCCAACTAAAATGGAACTTCGTTTCAGTAAACAGCAGGATGTGTACAACTTCGTATTCCAAGCGATCAAAAATGCTTTGAATGCTAAGGAATTAATTCCACGAGTGGAAGTTCCAGAAGTAAAAGTTTTACCTAAGGTTGAGGCAAAACAAACTTTACAACCCATATCTCAGACTAAACCACAGGTTATACCTTCGCCAGTGAAGCAAGAAGAAAAAAATCTGGAGTATTTTATGAAAAAAATGAAAGAAAGAGTATCTTCTTATCACAATCAAATGTCACAGGCAGAAGTGAAAGATGTGAAGGGTGTTCACCGTGAAAGCGAACAGGTTGATCGTATTCGAGAAGCTGCAAATTATCGAAAAACACATGAAACAGTTGCAGTAACACCAAAACCTGTACCTCAGCCAGTGAAACAACAAGAAGCAAAAGTAGAGCAATTAAATTTATTTGAAGAAAAAATGCTTTCCAAGGAATCTGTGATAAAGCATAAGATTATCGGACAAGTATTTGATACATACTGGCTCGTGGAATTTAATGAAGAATTATTCATTATTGACCAGCATGCTGCACATGAACGTGTTCTTTATGAAAAAACACTTAAGGGAATGCAAGAACGTGAATACACTTCGCAGTATTTGAGTCCACCTATCATATTAAATCTTTCTATGCAGGAAGAAGAGATATTAAAAGAACATATGGAAACTTTTACAAAGATTGGATTTGAAATTGAAGCATTTGGAGGGGATTCTTATGCAATCAGAGCCGTTCCAGATAATCTTTTTAGTATTGCGAAAAAAGAATTGTTGATCGAAATGCTTGATAATTTGGCGGATGGCATTTCATCTAACGAAACACCGGATATCATTGCTGAGAAAGTAGCTTCTATGTCATGTAAGGCTGCAGTAAAAGGAAACGCAAGATTATCGGCTTCAGAGATTGAAACATTGATCGGTGAATTGCTAAAACTGGAGAATCCATATCATTGCCCGCATGGAAGACCAACAATTATAGCGATGTCCAAACGTGAATTGGAAAAGAAATTTAAACGAATTGTTTAGGAGATTTATGAAAAAACCACTTATTATTTTGACAGGACCAACAGCCGTTGGAAAAACAAAAGCTTCTATAGGGCTTGCAAAAGCCTTAAATGGCGAGATCATATCTGCAGATTCTATGCAGGTTTATAAGTATATGGATATTGGTTCTGCTAAAATCCGTCCAAAGGAGATGGATGGTGTGAAGCATTATCTTGTAGATGAACTGGAACCAACCGAAGAATTTCATGTTGTTCGCTTTCAGCAAATGGCTAAAGCAGCACTAGAAGAAATCTATGCGAAGGGGAAAGTGCCGATCGTAGTTGGCGGAACTGGGTTCTATATACAGGCACTTCTTTATGATATTGACTTTACAGAAAGCAATGAAGATATATCATATCGTGAAGAATTAGAACAGATTGCCTCTGAAAAAGGAAATGATTATTTACACAATATGCTCCGTGAAGTAGATCCATCGTCTGCAGATACAATTCATGCAAATAATGTAAAACGCGTGATTCGCGCATTAGAGTTCTATAAGCAGACAGGTCAAAAGATTTCTGAACACAATGAAAAGGAGCGGGAAAAAGAATCACCTTATGCATTTTGTTATTTTGTCTTAAATGATGAGAGAGAAGTTTTATATGAACGCATTGACCGACGTATTGATCAGATGCTGGAAGAAGGACTAGTAGATGAGGTAAAAGCTTTAAAAAATAAAGGTTATACAAAAGACATGGTGTCTATGCAAGGACTTGGATACAAGGAGATTCTGGATTATTTAAATGGCGAATGTTCACTGGAAGAAGCTATTTATATATTGAAACGAGATACCAGACATTTTGCTAAGCGTCAACTCACTTGGTTTAGACGTGAGAAAGATGTGATCTGGATTCAGAAAAATGAATTAGACAGAGACGAAAATAAAGTGCTTAATAAAATATTTGAAATGATAAAAGAAAGGATCAATATTTCATGTTAAATACAGAAACAATGTACAAAGAGTTAGGGATTTCAAAAGAGGTTTTTGACTTCGGGACAGAAATCGAAAAGTCTTTATTAGATAGATTTGCTGAGATTGACAAAATTGCTGAGTATAATCAGTTGAAAGTTCTTCACGCTATGCAGGATGCTAGAGTAAGTGAAGGCTGTTTTAGTTACGCAAGTGGATATGGATATAATGATATGGGTAGAGATACATTGGAAGAAGTGTATGCGAAAACTTTTCACACAGAAGCTGCTCTGGTACGTCCACAGATTACATGTGGAACACATGCTTTGGCACTTGCACTCAGTGCTAATTTAAGACCAGGAGATGAATTGTTATCTCCAGCTGGGAAACCATATGACACGTTGGAATCTGTAATTGGTATTAGACCAGCAAAGGGTTCTCTTGCAGAATATGGAGTTACATACAGACAAGTTGATCTTTTGGAAGATGGAACTTTTGATTACGAAAATATTCGAAAAGCGATCAACGAAAAAACAAAATTAGTAACAATCCAACGTTCAAAAGGCTACCAGACAAGACCAAGTTTCTCTGTAAAACAAATCGGAGAACTCATTGCATTTGTAAAAGATATCAAGCCAGATGTGACAGTAATGGTAGATAACTGTTATGGAGAATTTGTGGAAACGATTGAACCAAGTGATGTTGGTGCAGATATGATCGTCGGTTCCCTTATCAAAAATCCAGGTGGCGGTCTTGCCCCAATTGGTGGTTATATTGCGGGAACAGAAGAGTGTGTAGAAAACTGTGCATACCGCTTGACTTCACCGGGACTTGGGAAAGAAGTGGGCGCTTCTCTTGGGGTGATGCAATCTTTCTTCCAAGGATTTTTCTTATCACCAACTGTTGTTGCAGGAGCTTTGAAAGGTGCAATTTTTGCTGCAAACGTATATGAAAAATTAGGATTCCCTGTGATTCCAAATGGAACAGAAAGTCGTCATGACATTATCCAAGCTGTTACTCTTGGTTCTCCAGAAGGTGTTATTGCTTTTTGTAAAGGAATTCAGGCAGCTGCGCCAGTAGACAGTTATGTTTCACCGGAACCATGGGCAATGCCAGGCTATGACAGCGAGGTTATCATGGCTGCAGGTGCTTTTGTACAAGGTTCATCAATCGAACTTAGTGCTGATGGTCCTATTAAACCTCCATATGCAGTATATTTCCAAGGTGGTCTTACATGGAATCATGCAAAACTTGGTATTCTCAGATCACTGGAAGAAATGTATCGAAGAGGATTAGTAACTTTAAAATAATAAGAGGTAAATATGAAACAAAGACAAGTTGTCATCGTTGGCGGTGGTGCGTCTGGACTTGTAGCAGCAATCAGTGCTGCTCGTGAAGGCGCAAAGGTCGTTTTGATTGAACAAAAAGACCGTCTCGGGAAAAAGATTCTTTCCACAGGAAATGGAAAATGTAATTTAACAAATGAATATATGTCAGAAGCCTGTTTTCGCAGCGATAACACGGAGATTGTTTCAGAAGTGTTAGGACAGTTTGGTTATCAGGAAACCATAGATTTTTTCGAAAATCTAGGTGTGATCCTAAAGAACAGACAAGGATATATTTATCCGATCACAGACCAGGCAACAACAATTGTAGATGTTCTTTGCATGGAAGTGGAACGATTAGGAATCGAAGTGCGTCTTGGAGAAAGCGTGAAAAACATTTCCTATACAAAGAAAGGATATTTGCTAAAAACAACGATTTCTACATTAGTGGGAGATGCTGTGATCTTGTCTACGGGTGGAAAAGCTGCTTCTGTGCTTGGTTCAGACGGCAGTGGATATGTGTTAGCTAAAAGTTTTGGACATCATATATCACCGGTCGTACCCGCGCTTGTTCAATTGAAAGGAAAAGGGAACTTTTTTAAGCAAATTTCTGGCGTGAGAACTCACGCAAGAGTTACAGCTTATGTGGAAGGCGAATCTGTTTCTTCTGATACAGGAGAACTTCAACTGACAAATTACGGAATCTCTGGTATTCCTGTTTTCCAGATCAGCAGATATATTGCGAAAGGATTATATGAAAAGAAAAAATCTACGGTTGAAGTTGATTTCTTACCAACAATGAGCGATGAAGATTTTTGTCAATATTTGTCGAAACGATTATTGATTCATGGTGATAAATCGGCAGAAGAATTTATGACAGGAATTTTTCATCAAAAATTAATTAGTCTGTTTCTTAAGATATCTCGCATTTCTCCAAAGATTAAGGCAAAAGACATTAGCGATGAGCAGATGCGATTATTTATAAAAGTGTCCAAACATTTTTTTGTGGATATTGAAGGAACAAATGATTTTGAACAAGCACAAATATGTGCAGGTGGAATCCAAACTTCAGAGATAGATCCAAAAACTATGGAATCTAAATTAGCTCCGAATCTCTATTTAACAGGTGAGCTTTTAGATGTGGATGGAATCTGTGGTGGATATAACCTCCAATGGGCATGGGCTACAGGTTTTATTGCAGGTAAAAATGCAGCGAAAGGATAGTAGAATGATTCGAATTGGTCAATTAAAATTACAGCCTGATCATACCGAAAAAGAGCTGTTACAGAAAATTGCAAAAAGTTTACGTATATCAGAACATGATATATTAAAATATACGATTCAAAAACAATCAATTGATGCAAGAAAGAAACCAGATTTGAAATATGTTTACACAGTCGATGTGCAGGTAAAGCAGGAAAACTCTGTATTAAAAAAAGTGAAAGATAAAAACGTAACTGTTTCAAAAGAAGTTCTTTATGTATTTCCAAAACCAGGAACTGTATCTTTAAAACACAGACCAATAATCATTGGAAGTGGACCTGCGGGACTTTTTTGTGCTTATATTCTTGCAGAACATGGTTATCAACCTGTTTTATTTGAACGTGGATGTGCTGTGGAGGAACGATTATCTGACATTGAAACATTTTGGAACACAGGCTTTTTAAAACCAGATTCTAACGTACAGTTTGGTGAAGGAGGAGCAGGAACATTTTCAGATGGAAAGTTAAATACAGTAGTAAAAGACCCTCTTGGAAGGGGAAAAAAAGCTTTACAAATTTTTGTTGATAACGGTGCTCCATCTGATATCTTATATGCAAGTAAGCCACATGTCGGTACAGACATATTGATTGAAGTTGTTCGAAATATGCGAAATAGAATTCTTGCATGGGGCGGAGAAATACATTTTCAGAGTAAGTTTGTTGATTTTTCTATGAAAGATGACAAACTTCAGGAAATCATGATTGAAGATGATGATGGAATACGATCAGTTCCAGCAGAAATTATGATTCTTGCCATCGGGCATAGCGCAAGAGATACTTTTAAAATGTTATATGATAAAAATATTCCAATGTTAGCAAAATCCTTTGCAGTTGGCGTTCGTGTAGAACATGAGCAAAAAAGGATTAACGATTCCCAATACGGTGAAGATTGCAGTTATAAGATGCCAGCAGCACCTTATAAGGTGACAGCAAACCTCGAAAATGGAAGAGGTGTCTATTCTTTTTGCATGTGTCCTGGGGGATATGTGATAAATGCTTCTTCTGAAGAAGGATATCTAGCAGTAAATGGGATGAGCTATCGCGCAAGGGATAGCAAAAATGCCAATAGCGCAATCATAGTTTCTGTCACACCAGATGATTACGGTTCTGAGCATCCATTAGCAGGAATCGATTTCCAACGCAAACTTGAAAAAAAAGCTTATGAATTAGGGCAAGGCAAAATTCCAGTTCAATGTTTCGGTGATTTTTGTGAAAACAAAGTTTCTGAAACATTTGGTAATGTAGTTCCTCAGATAAAAGGTGCTTATACATTTGCAAATGTACGTCAGATTTTTCCGAAAGTGATTGGTGATTCATTAGAAGAAGGTATAAAATCTTTCGACAAACAAATCAAAGGTTTTGCAAATCCGGACACCATTTTATCAGGAGTGGAAAGTAGGACTTCTTCTCCAGTTCGTATACCGAGAAATGAAGAACTGATGATTGAAAACACGGGGATTTATCCTTGTGGAGAAGGTGCTGGATATGCTGGTGGAATTACATCTGCTGCAATGGATGGGTTAAAAGTAGCAGAAATGATTGCAAAAAAATATAGAAATTTTGTCGGATTATAGCATAATTCTTCAGAAAAAATTAATATGCTTTTACTATACACGTTTTTTAAAGTGTGATAAAATTAATAAAGTTTTGAGATTTACAAGTGAGGTGCAAACATATGAGAAAAGCAGGATCTAAAAATGCTTGGGTTTTATTGATATTAATGCTTGCCGGTATTGTAGTAGGCGGTTTTATTGGAAATCTGGCAGCAGGTGCAGAAGGTTTTAACTGGCTTGCTTATGGTCAATCATTCGGATTAGATGATCCTATTGTGTTGAATCTTGGTA
>JAZQMU010000066.1:0-3683 GCA_045543595.1 Faecalimonas sp. | reverse complement strand
TGAAGAAGATAGACAACGAACTTACCTTGACTGCAAAATGGGAAAAACTCCCAGCAGACTATACAGCTGTAAATGAAGCTATCGCTTCAATTCCACAGGATATGACTGGTTACACAGCAGATTCTGTACAGGCAGTATACGATGCACAAAATGCAGTTGATATGACATTGGGATTAGCAGATCAGGATAAGGTTGACGCAATGGCGGCAGCAATCCTTAATGCAATCAGCAAGCTGGAATATGTTCAGATCACAGTTTCATTTGATTCAAATGGCGGTGATGTGATCAGCCAGACATTGACACTTCGTTATGGAGATGTTTACCCATACAGTGAACTTCCAGTTCCTGTGAGAGATGGTTTCGACTTCATCGGATGGTACACTGCTTCAGAAGGTGGTATTGAAATCAAGGAGGGAACAAAAGTAACAGCAGTTACAGACATTGTTCTTTACGCAAAATGGACAAACAGCGCAATTACAGAACCAGCTGATTATAGCGCGGTAGAAGCAGCAAAAGCTAAAGTTCCAACAAATCTTACACCTTACACAGTTGCAAGTGTAAACCGATTAAACGAAGCGTTAGCAGCAGTAATCCCAGGTTTGACAATTGAACGTCAAAACGACGTAAATGCGTGGGCAGCAGAAATCGAAAAAGCGATTGAGGATCTCACATACAGAACGATCACAGTTTACTTTGATCCAGTGGATGGAACTTGCGATGTATCGTCAATGCAAGTGACATACGGTTCGACTGTAGGAACATTGCCAGAAGCATCTAAGACATATCACACATTCCTTGGCTGGTACACAGCAAAAGAAGGTGGTGAAAAAGTGGATGCAGCAATGTTATCAACAAGAATTGAAAACATTACATTGTATGCACAGTACAAATTACTTCCAGCTGACTATTCAAGAATTGAAGCTGTCAAAGCACAGATTCCGGACGATTTAAGTTGTTACTCAGACGAGTCAGTAGAAAAACTTCAAAGAGCATTGGCTCAGATTGAAGATGGTTATACAGCAGATCTTCAAACAATCGTTGACAGATGGGCAACTGAATTGGAAACAGCCTTAAATAATCTTGTATATCGCACAATGGTAATGACTTACAATGCACAAGGTGGAACGGTATCACCTAAGAATGCAACGGTTCAATACGGCAGTGTAATCACATTCCTGCCAGTGCCAGAAAAGGCATTCCATGCATTTGATGGTTGGTTTACAGATCCATACGAGGGAGAAGAAGTAACGATTGGATATGTGATCAAACAAGTAGACAACTTCAGTATCTACGCACACTGGACACAGACAGATGCAGACTATTCACAAGTAGAAGCAGAACTTGCATTGGTTCCAGCGGACTATGAAAAGGCTTGTACAGAAGAAACTGCAGCAGCATTAAAGGCTGCGATCGATGCAGTTGTATATGGATTGGATGCGGGATATCAAACACAGATCAGAAAATGGGCATCAGATATCCGATTCGCAAGATTGGCACTTGAATATAAGACATTCCGTGTTTCTTTTGTGGCTAACGGAGGTACAGGAAATACAACTTCTATCAGAATTACATATGGTAAGAATTATGGACAACTTCCAGTACTGACAAGAGAAGGTTACGAATTCCTTGGTTGGTATACAGCAAGAGAAGGCGGCTCATTAGTTACTGCAGATACAGTGATGAACAGAGCAGAAAATCATGTGTTATATGCACAGTGGCAAGACACTCGCTTGGCACAGGATGCACCAGATATGCCAGTATTGTTATCGAAGACTGCAAACAGCATTTCAGTAGTCGTAACTCCAGGTTATGAATATAGTCTGGACGGACAAACATGGCAGACTTCCGGTGAATTCAAGGGTCTTATCGACAATACAGAATACAAGGTATATGCGAGAGTGGCTGAGACTGCAACACACTTAGCGTCTCCAGCATCAGAACCGTTAGTAGTAGAACTTGCATGTGATGCTAAAGTTCCTGGTTCTAATTGTCCAAGTATTCACTTTGCTGATATTGATCATTCAGCATGGTATCACTTGAGTGTAGACTATGTGGTTGAACATGGCTTAATGAATGGAACTGGAAACGGAAGCACATTTGCACCTGAAATGACTACATCACGTGCAATGATCGCAACAATTCTTTACAGACTTAGCGGAGAAACTGTAACACCAGAGCAATTAGCTCAGTGCACATTCTCGGATGTTGTAAAAGGTTCTTGGTATGAAGAAGCAGTTGCATGGGCAAGTGCAAACGAAATTGTACTTGGTAATGGTGAAGGCGAATTTATGCCAGAGCAAGATATTACGCGTGAACAATTTGTTCTTATGTTGTATCGTTTTGCACAGTACCTTGGTTACAACACAGATGCAAGAACTGACTTATCAACATTTGCAGATGGCGATGCAGTAAGCAGTTGGGCGAAAGATGCAGTTTCGTGGGCAAGTGCAACGGGAATACTTACAGGTTCACCTAATGCAGATGGAACTAAGAGTATCAGACCACAAGGTTTAGCAATGCGTACAGAAGCAGCAACATTTGTTCATCGTTTCTGTTTGTGGAAAGAAGAACAAGAATAAGGTATAATTTAAAAGTACAGAACAAATCGAATGTTTGTTCTGTACTTTTTTTGTGTCTTCTGATATAATTTGTAGTACGGGATGAGTGATTTGTATGCAAAGAGGAAATTATTATGGTAAAGAATAAAGATATATCAATTGTTCGTTCGTCAGCAGCAGAATATTTAACATTTGTTGCATCTACAGGCGAGAGTAACGAAAGTGTAGAGATGAGATATGAGGATGAGAATATCTGGCTGACACAAAAGATGATGGCGGTATTGTATGATGTGGATGTTCGTACAATCAATTATCATGTGAAAAAGATATTTGAAGATAGTGAATTGCAAGAGGATTCAACTATCCGAAATTTTCGGATAGTTCAAAATGAAGGAAAACGAAAAGTTGAAAGAGAAGTTATTCATTATTCGTTACAAATGATAATAGCTGTTGGATTCAAAGTAAATTCAGAGCGAGCAGTGCAATTTAGAAAATGGGTGAATGGAATTGCGTCTGAATATACGATCAAAGGCTGGGTAATGGACGATGAGCGTTTGAAAAAGGGCGCTTATTTGACTGACAAATATTTTGAAGAACAATTGGAACGAATCCGAGAGATTCGAGCTAGTGAGAGACGTTTTTATCAAAAGGTTACAGATTTGTATGCAACTGCAATAGACTACGATAAGAATGCGATTACAACAAAACGTTTTTATGCGACCGTGCAGAATAAGATGCACTATGCAGTGCATGGACACACAGCAGCTGAACTAATTGTTGAACGTGCGGACAGCAAAAAAGATTACATGGGTTTGACAACATGGCAAGATGCACCAGCTGGAAAGATTAAAAAGTCGGATGTGATTGTTGCAAAAAATTATTTGTCTGAAAAAGAAATACATCAACTGAATCGTTTGGTGACATCTTATCTGGATTTTGCAGAAACCATGGCGATTCGAAAGATTCCATTGACGATGCAAGATTGGGAATCACGTTTAAATGGTTTTATAGAAATGTTTCAATATGGTTTGCTAAAGGATGCAGGAAAGGTAACTGCTGAAATTGCGAAACTTCATGCGGAAACAGAGTTTGAAAAATATAGAATCGTACAAGATCAATTGTATG
>JAZQMU010000065.1:0-10355 GCA_045543595.1 Faecalimonas sp. | reverse complement strand
TGCACAGGTGTTTTATGGCGGCGAGTGCATCAATTATTTGTATAAGTATTATCAAAGTGACAGTGTAGTGAGTAATCATATGCGAGAAACAGAAAAAGAATGCCTTGCATTTTTGAAAAATACGGAACATATTAGTTATTTCAGAAAACATTATCAGCGAGTAATAAAGATGCTTCGCGTGAGTAAGTATGTGTATTTCTTTTATGTTAAAATTGTTTGTTTGATAAGACGATTCACAGGTATAAATTTTTAGGTGTATGATGAATAGTTTGCAAAGATTATGGAAAAAAGGAATTAAGAATTTGAGAGAGAATGGAATGAAAGACACCATTCTCCTCATTTTTAATTTTATAATGAGAAAAATACAATGGTTCATAGACAAGGGAACAGATTATTATGGTGTAGATCTTTTGAAGGATAAAAGGTCAATATTTATTATTACAGGAGTTCCCTACTATGATGTTGGAGGCGGTCAGAGAGGTGCTCAATTAGCAAAAACCTTTAAAAAGATGGGGTATAATGTTCATTATTTTTATGCTAATTTTACACAAGACAAGAAAAATCCCAATATTGTAATTTCGGCTAACACTCATGCATTTGTGGATAAGAAAGCATTGGATTATATTGAAAAAACAGTAGAAGAAGAAAGTATATTTGTATTTGAAGCTCCAATGGTACAGTTTGAGGCAGTGCTTGATATTGCGGTAAAGCATAACTGCAAAATCATATATGAAAATATTGATAATTGGGAGACATCTCTTGGACAATTATTCTTTAATGAAAATATATTAAAACGATTGCTGCAGGAAGCACATTTGTTAGTTGGTACTGCAAAATCATTAGTAAAACAATTAGAACAATATTTGGAAAGATTCAAAATTCAAAAAAATAATAAAAAAATAATATATCTTGCAAATGCGGTAGATAGTGAGCTGTTTGATGGGCAAATACAACATGAAAGACCAAATGATTTAGTAAAAGGTAAAGTGACTTTATTATATTATGGGTCACTTTGGGGTGAATGGTTTTCCTGGGATTTAATAATAGATTTGGCTAAAAACAATCCGGAGTATGCAATTAATTTGATTGGAAATGCTGATAACATATCTAATATTGTGAAGAAATGTCCATCTAATATACATTTTTTGAATGTAAAAATGCAAAAAGAACTTCCAGCATATTTACAACATGTAGACTATGCTTTGTTACCTTTTGAAAGAGGTGAAATAGGAGACTATGTGTCTCCATTAAAAATATTTGAATATATTTCTATGTACGCAAAAGTGCTTAGTACATCGTTGCCAGATATTGTAGATTACCCAAATCTTTATATGGGAGATACTGTAGCAGAATGGGAGCAGTTTATTGAATGTAATCTTGTAATCGATAAAGAAGCGGCAGATCAATTTGTAAAGAAAAATACTTGGAGTGCAAGGGTAGAGGTAATGCTACAAATGTTGGAGGAAAGGTAGTATAACAAATGAGTTAGCGAAAAATCCGCTAAGAAAAAGATAAAAAGATTTTACTGTTATATCATCTTTTATGAGGTGATTAACATGTATCCAAGAATAAGAAACCTTCGTGAAGATAAGGATATGACTCAAACGCAAATCGCAAAAATCTTATGTTGCAGCCAGAGAGTCTATAGTAATTACGAGCGTGGCGAGATTGAGATGCCAACTCGTGTACTGATTGAATTGGCGAAATTTCATGAAACAAGTATTGATTATTTGCTTGATTTGACAGATGAGAAGAAGCCTTATCCAGAAAAGAAGAAAAAACGTATATAAAATAGAGGAGATTCGACGAAAAAAACGAATTCTCCTCTTATTTTTTTGTTAAGTTTTTGTGAAAATTTGAGAGGATATTGAAATGCAAAAACGATTCTACTATAATATACGGTGAATTATTAGGTGGTGAAATAATGAAGAAACATTTGCATAAATTTGAGACAACTTTATGGCTGTTTATCAAAGGCATATTTTACCTTTCATTGATGGCCATATTTATTATCGTATTAGGAAAAGAGAATATCGGTCTTACCAGATTATCAAGAACTCTTGGGATCACAGTGTCGACTTTTGCCATAGTGGGAATTCTGTTCGTGTCGGTATATGGAAAGTATGATGTGGGACGTAGAAAGAGTAAGCCAATCATATATTCCTATAGTTTGACATTGATCTGTACGGATATCATTACGTATCTGCAGCTTATGATCATGAGAACAAATACACAGAGTATTTCTGATTTCAGACTTATAGGTCTTAAATGGGTTCCAGTTGCATTTTTGGTACAGATGGTTGTGGTGACATTTTTCGTATATGGAGGAAACTGGCTCTTCTTTAAGATGCATGATCCGGAAAAATGCTGCCTGATCACATCTTCTCAAAAGAGACTTAATGAAATGGTTATGGCAATCCAAAGATTCCAGAAACAGTATGCCATTGATTCTATTTGGGACTATAGAGCATACAACAGCCGTGAGTTGAAAGATGCGATAAAGAAAGCAGATACCGTCTTTTTGTATGATGTTCCAGCAGAGGTGCGTTCTGAGGTTATGAGATATTGTTATCATTATCGTAAGAATGTGTATTTCAATCCAGATATTGAAGATGTTATGGAAATGAATGCAAAAGAGTATCTGATTGATGACATGTATTTGCTAAACAAGAATGTAAAGGCACTCACAATGGAACAGAGAATCGCAAAGAGACTTCTCGATATCACGTTGTCACTTGTCTTAGGGATTTTGAGTGCTCCTTTCTGGCTTGGTGCAATGCTTGCTATTAAGTTAGAAGACGGAGGTCCCGTTTTCTTTGTGCAGGAGAGAGCGACAATTCATGGAAGAACCTTCAATGTATATAAGCTTCGTTCCATGAAGGTGAACAGTAAGAATTATTCCGTGACAAAGCAGGACGACCGTATCACAAAAGTAGGTCAGTTTATCCGAAAAACTCGTATTGATGAGCTGCCTCAGCTTTTGAATGTTTTAAAGGGAGATATGAGTTTGGTAGGTCCTAGACCAGAGATGTTAAAGAATGTGGAGGCTTATGAGAAGAAACTTCCGGAATTCAAGTATCGTCTTCGTATGAAAGCAGGTCTTACAGGCTATGCTCAGATAGCAGGGAAGTACAATACGACTCCGAAGGACAAATTGCTGATGGATATGATGTATATTGAGCAATTTAGTATTAAAAAAGATATTCAGTTGATCTTCCAAACAGCGATCGTGTTATTGAAAAAGGATAGCACGGAAGCTTTTGGCGGTCGTGAGAAACAGAGAAACTATGTTTTTAAAGAGTGGGAAGAAGAGGTGTAACTGTGTTTACAAGTGCAAGATATGTACTGAAAGAGAATATTCAGAATATCTATAGAATTTATTCAATTGCAAAGTATGAATTGCTGGCGGACATGCGTGACAGTAAGTTGGGGCTGTTCTGGAACTTTGCAAACCCAGTGATCCAGGTGCTTACATATTGGTTTGTGTTTGGATACGTGTTTAATAAGCAGGACGTGGAAGGGATTCCATATATCGTTTGGATGCTTGGAGGTATGGTGGTTTGGTTCTATATCTCTCCATGTATTACTGATGGTTGTAATGCGATCCATAAAAAAGTGGATGTGATTACGAAGATGAAATTCCCAGTAAGTATCCTTCCAATGACAGTCGTTTTGAATAAACTGTTTGATCATTTCTGTTTGATGATTGTCTTGGTGGTTGTGTTCTTGACACAAGGATTTTATCCAAGTCTTCACTGGCTGGGACTTATTTATTATTTAATGTGTGCAGTTATTTTTTCATTTGCACTTTCGTTGACAACATCAGTATTAAATATGTTGGCACGCGATACTCGTAAATTAATTCTTGCGTGTATGCGTTTGCTTTTATACCTTACGCCAGTTTTATGGGAACTTGAAAGAATTCCTTCGACTATCATTAGAAAGATCGTGCAGTGTAATCCGATTTACTACATTGTAAATGGATACCGCAATTGCTTTTTCTATCATGAAAATTTGGGTACTGATGTTTGGGGATTTTCTTGGTTTTGGATCATTACGATCGGATTGTTCTTATTCGGCAGTTATATGATGTACAAATTCAAGACAAGATTCATTGATATGATTTAAACAGAGGAATAAAGATGGATAATAATATTGCAATCGAATTTCAACATGTATCAAAGATTTATAAGTTGAAACGAAAAGATAAAGAGGTTCAAAAGGCAGAGAAAACTCAGTTTTTCTATGCTTTAAAAGATATTTCTTTTCAAATCCAAAAAGGTCAGGTTGTAGGGATTCTTGGAACAAATGGTTCTGGCAAATCTACAATGGCTTTGGTGTTAGCAGGAATCGCTTCTCCTAATGAAGGGGAAATCCATGTAAATGGAGAACAGTCTCTTGTTGCGATCAACACAGGGCTAAACAACCAGTTGACGGGGATGGAGAACATTGAATTAAAGGGTGCTCTTTTAGGATTATCGAAAAAGAGAATACAAGAAATCAAAGAAGGTGTTGCAGAGTTTTCTGAAATCGGTGACTTCTTGTATCAGCCGGTTAAGAAGTATTCCAGCGGTATGAAATCTCGTCTGGGATTTTCGATCAACTTATGTCTGAATCCGGATATTTTGATCGTGGACGAAGCATTATCGGTAGGTGATAAAGGTTTCGCAAACAAATGTCTGAAGAAAATGAGACAATTAAAGGAAGATGGAAAAACCATCGTGTTTATTTCTCATTCTTTGCCACAGGTGCGTGAATTCTGTGATTCAGCAATGTGGTTAGAAGGCGGAAAGTTAAAGGAATTTGGAGACCTCAATGAAGTGTGTGACCACTATGCTGAATATGTGGAGTACTATAATGGTCTTACAGATAAGGAAAAGAAAAAAGAGAGAGATGATAAGTTCAAGGGACGTATCATCAAGGACAAAAAAGTGGGATTGATCGATCGACTTTTTGGATAGTGGTCGAGGGAGAAATGATGGCTTGTTTATCGAAGATATTTTGGAAAAGAACATATTTATTTATTGAATATCTTGCAGAAACAGAGCAGCCAGTTTGCCTGAAAAAGGGTAAACTTGTGGTGCCTCTGGAAGTGAAGCAATTAGAGCCGGGAGTTTATCGCGGCAAGCTTAATCTTTGCATTGCAGAGGGGCGCAGTATGCTTTCTTCCGGTGAATGGCAGATTTATGTTGCAGATAGTGAAAAGCTGGATATTGCAGATGATGTTCTTTGGAACCTGGAATCCTTGTCGAATGTCTATCGCTATGATGACGATAAGGCATATATTGTGACATTTCATTTGAATGAGAGGGAGCAAGATAAACTATCTCTTAGTCTAAAAGTGGATTATATGATGCGAAATCCAAAACCCGAAAGGAGAAAAGGTTCCATAACGATACTCAAAGGTATGTTGAATGCTGTGTATCGTTTGGTTAGAGTGTTTTCGATGAAAAATGGGAATCGGATTTTATTTCTCATTGAAAACAGCAATGAGCTTGGCGGAAATGCATCTGCTTTATATAACAGAATGCTGGAGAGAGGATTGGATAGATCACATAAGATAACGGTGAGCTGCCGTAATATCTTTGCGAAAAAACAGAATCCCTTTGAGTGGCTCAGAACAGTCGTCTTGATGGCAAAACAAGACTACATTTTTGTGGAAGATTATGTGCCAGTCTTAGGGTTTTTAAAATTGGATTCGAAGACGACAGTTGTACAGCTGTGGCATGCAGGATTTGGATTTAAAGGTGTTGGCTATGGCAGATTTGGGTTAACTGGTTCTCCAAATCCATTTGAATCTTGTCATAGAAAGTATACTTACGGAATTATAGGTAATGAAAACCTTCGAGAAGTCTATTCCGAAGTTTGGGGTATAGAGAAGGAAGCTTTACTTGCTACAGGAATGCCAAGACTTGGCGATTTCCTAAATGAACAGGTTATGGAAAAGGTAAAGGCAGATATTTTGGAAAAACTGCCGATGTTAAAGGGAAAACGCGTGATCACCTTCGCGCCAACCTACCGCGGAAGTAATCAAAAAGAAGCTCATTATGATATGAAAAGAATCGATCAGAAAGCTTTGTACGATTACTGTCAAGAGACAGATTCTATTGTGCTGATGAAGTTTCATTCATTTTTAAAAGGTCATAAGCTAGTAGAAGAGGCATACAAAGATCGTTTGATGGATGTGTCTGAATTTAATCTGAATGATCTGTTTTATGTGACAGATTTACTTATCACAGATTATTCTTCCTGCTTTTATGACTTTATTTTGCTTGGGAAACCAGTGCTGTTCTATGTGTATGATGAAGTGAGTTATTCTGCTATGCGAGGAATATGCAGACCAGTAAGCAAGGTTGCACCGGGCAAAATCTGCAAGAGTTTTGAAGAATTGATGGATGGAATCAGATCACAGAATTATGAGGATGTTGTTATACCAGATTTTATGATCGACCGCTGTAGTCTGCGAGAAGCGCTCACTGCAAGTGATAAGATCATTGATTATGTGATATTAGACAAGAAAGACATGAATATATGAACAAGATAAAATGTACAGTTTTAAAAATTGCAGTGTTTGTAATGCGAATGATATACGTGCCGCTCAAGTGTCTGCCTACACAAAAAAAAGTGACTTTTTTGAGCAGACAAAGTGACAAGCCGAGTATTGATTTTTGCTTGCTTGCAGATGCTATAAAAGAAAAGCATCCGGATTGCAGGGTGGTAGTCATTGCAAAAAAACTGAAGAATCCAGTTACATATCTGTTTAGCATATTACAGCAGATGTATCATATCGCTACATCAAAGACGGTGATACTTGATTCTTACAATATTCCAGTGAGTGTCTTGAATCACAAGAAATCTTTATGTGTGATTCAAATCTGGCATGCTATTGGAAGTATGAAGCATTTCGGCTATGATATGCTGGACAAGAAAGAGGGGAATTCCAGTGAAGTGGCAGAGATCATGTGTATGCATAGAAACTATACGCATATTCTGATTTCGTCTTATCATTTTATCAAGGACTTTCTTACTGGCTTTCGTGCAGATGCTTCTATCATTAAGGAGATTCCGCTTCCAAAGGCGGATTGTCTTACAAGCAAAGAATATAAGGAAGAGAAAAGAAGGGTGCTTTTTGAAAAGTATCCGGTACTTAAAGAAAAGAAAAATATTTTATATTGTCCAACTTTCAGAAAACAGGCTTCTAAATTGAATGAAGTGAAAATAAATGAGTTGGTCAACAAAGTGGATTATGATAAATATAATTTTATTTATTGTCCGCATCCGATTAGCAAAGTGCTGGTGGATAATCCAAGAGTCATGACGGTGGAAGAAAGTACTTTTGATATGCTTTTTGTCAGCGACTATGTGATCAGTGATTATTCCAGCGTGATCTATGAAGCGGGCTTGGTTGGATTGCCAGTATATTTGTATGCTTATGACTGGGACGTTTACAAAGAGAAACGTACCTTCAACATTGATTTGCAAAAAGAGGTTCCAACTATATTTACTGCAGATTCGGACAAGATTCTGCATGCGATTGAGACAGAAGAATTCGATAAAGAATCTTATGACGCATTCATTGACAGAAATGTGAAGATGCCAAAGGATTCGACTTGCTGTGAAGAAATCTTGAAATTGATTGAATTCTAATTGGGAGGATAAATTATGAAAAATCATATGCTTTTGATGATGGGTGGAAAAGGCACTCGTCTTGGGGCAGATAGACCAAAACAGTATATAGAAGTACACAATGTTCCGGTGTTTGCATATATTGTTAAGAAATGTGGACAGTTTGACATGATTGACAGTATCGTGATCGTTTCCAATGAAGAGTGGATGGATTATGTAAATGACTGGGTAAAGAAATTGAAAATCAAGAAAAAAATTTCTGTAGTTCCAGGAGGATGTAACCGTTCCGAATCCGTAAAAAACGGATTGCGTGAATTACAAACATACGCGGCAGATGAGGATAATATTTTGATTCATGATGCCACACATCCATATGTGGATGAGTTTGCAACCGAAGGTGTAATCGATGCACTTGAACAGTATGAAGGTGTTACTGTTGGTGCTTACCAATATGACACAGTATATCAAGTAAATGATGATGATGTAATTGAGAAAGTAGTTCCAAGAAGATATATTGTATCTGGAGCGTCACCAGAAGCGTTTAAATTCGGAAGAATCCGAGATATTTATTTCAATGCTACGGAAGAAGAACTTGAAGTTATGACTTCTGCTGGTGCAATTGCCTTAGCTCACGGCATTGAGATGAAGGTTGTTCCAGCGACAGTTGTGAACTTAAAAATCACTTACAAACATGATATGGATGCGTTCCTCAAAATGGCAAGTACTTACTTTTTTGAAGACATCATAGATGAATAAGGGGAATAGATTATGAGAAAGTTTGAGTCTTTTGTTACCAGTGTAAGCTGGGAAAGAATTCATATGTTTTTGAATATTAAGCTGGCCGAAGATGCCAATGTAACAGAGAATGTTCAGTTCTTTTTGGCAAATGAAAAGTATGTGGTAGAGGCGGCTTTTGACATAGTAGAAAAGAAAGAAAATGAATATCGTCTTTCTTTGAATGTAACAAACAATGGTGTGAACCGTTGTGTGAATAATGGAATTTATACATTACTTGTTGTGGATGATGGCAATGCAATCAGCGAGGCTGGTTATGTCGGAACAAGTCAGACTTTGGAGTCATGGGGAAGATGTTTCCGCTATCTCAGTAATTCGGGCGCTTATACAGTTACATTTTTATTGGATGAGTATTCTGAGTCATCAAGATTCCAGCTTCTCTTTTACAATACAGTAAAACGAGGAATGGGGAATTTGGTAACAGTGGGTGCAGAGTTAGAAGAAGTGCCGACAAGCAAAATTCCGAAATGGCTTAGAACAAAGATTAAGAATAAATGTAAAAAATACTGGGGGAGATTCCGTAAAAAAGCTTATGAAATGGTAAATAAACATTACCATAAGAATGTAAGAAGAAAGCAGACAATCCTCTTTATGTCGGAACAGGATGATAAACTGGCATTAAATATGCAGGCGTTACTTGACAAAATGAAGGAACGTAAGGTGGATGACCAATTCAATGTTGAGTTTTCACTTAGAAAAGCCACGTCAGAAAAACAATCAACTATAAGTAACTTTAAAATGTTAATGAAAGTTGCGAAAGCAGATTTAATTATTGTGGATGACCATATTCCTTTGTTTAACAGTCTGGTATTAAAAGATAACACAAAGATGATTCAAATCTGGCATGCAGGTGCCGGATTTAAAGGTGTGGGTTACAGCCGCTGGGGTCATGCTGGTTGTCCCGGACCATATAGTGCTCACAGACAATATGAGTACTGCATCTCGGGTTCTACCAATATCTCACATTTCTTCTCAGAACAGTTTGGTATTTTGGATGAACAGATCATTCCAACAGGGATGCCAAGGATGGACAGCTATTTGAATAAAGAGAATCGTGCCCGTGTGACAGAAGAATTATACAAACAATTTCCAGAAGCAAAGGGGCAGAAAGTGTTGCTGTTTGCGCCTACTTACAGAGGTCGTAACAGAGCAAATGCTTATTATCCTTATGAGAGAGTGGATTTTGAAGCTTTATATGCATTTTGTCAGAAAAATGACTATGTAGTATTTTTCAAAATGCACCCATGGGTATCGCAGGCAGTTCCAATTCAGGAAGAGCATAAGGATAAATTCTTTGATTTAAATACATATCCAAATATCAACGAATTGTTCTACATTACGGATTTGTTGATCACGGATTACTCTTCAAGTATTTATGAGTTTTCTCTTATGGATAAACCGATGATGTTCTTTGTGTATGACAAGGTACAATATTCCACATCAAGAGGATTCCACAGGGATTACGACTCCAATGTTCCTGGTAAGGTTTGCGAAAACTTTGAAGAAGTCATGGAAGCATTGGAAAAAGGTGATTTTGAGTTTGAGAAGGTTGCAAAATATAGAGAAGAGCATTTTGATTTTGTAGATGACCATGCGGCTGACCGTGTGATTGATTGGTTGATCTTAGGTAATTTGCCAGAGAAATACAAAAATGCTTTACAGAAAAAACGAGACAAAGTAAATGCAGTTAGAGGTTTGTGTTTTGCAGATACAATGAGTGGTGAGAAAAATGACTTATAAAAAAAGAGGAAGAAGAGAAAAAAAAGAAAATATTTTCAAACGTTTTCGCGGATGGTTTGGAAAACTGAGCAAAACCAAAAAGATTATATTTATTATGGCAATTGTTTTAGTGATAATGATAGGCTTCGCCCTTGCTTTTGTTTTTAATAAATACAGAATGTTAAATACGGAAGAAATCAAAGACGAAGATATTA
>JAZQMU010000064.1:0-5875 GCA_045543595.1 Faecalimonas sp. | reverse complement strand
GACGACGGTGAATATTGATATCCACGCGCATATCCGCAATATCAACACCGTTGAAGATAATGCTTCCGCCTGATGGATCTTCCATACAGTTCAGACATCTCAAAAATGTACTTTTACCAGAACCTGATGGTCCGATAACGGCTACAATATCGCCCTTGTTGATCTTTACATTGATTCCTTTCAGAACCGGAAGCTCATCAAATTGTTTTGTAAGATTAATTACGTCTATCACTCTTCTTCAAGCTCCTTTCCATCAATCGAATCAATAATGAAATAATAAGTACAAGGATGATGTAAATGATTGCCATTACAATATATGGAACCATGAATTCATAACTGTTTGTACCGATCGTATTAAATGCTTTATAAAGGTCTGTTACACCAACAAAACTTACTACTGAAGTTTCCTTGATGAGGGCAATAAACTCATTTCCGAGTGTTGGAAGAATATTCTTAATTGCTTGTGGAATCACAATCTTGATCATTGTTGTTCCAAAGCTAAGACCAACTGCACGCCCTGCTTCCATCTGTCCAGGATCTACTGACTGGATACCACTTCGCATGATTTCCGAAATGTAAGCACCACTGTTAAGCCCGAACACGATCACCGCCACATTCAAACTCGGCACTCGGATTCCGATAAGAGGCAAGAGCACGTAGTAAAAAATCAAAAGCTGTACGACGATCGGTGTCCCTCGGAAAAGTTCCACATAAAAACTTGCAATTGCATTCAATACTCTTGGAAGCATCTTATATTTAGGGAGCACTCTCACAGTTGCGATGACAGTACCGATCAAAATACCGATCACAAGACCGATCACAGCAATGATAAGTGTATTTTGAAGACCTTCAATGGCCTTCACATATCCTTCTTGCTCAATAAAAATCCTTAAAAATGTTTCTATCTTTTTTTCAAAATTACCCATTCTATCTACCTATTATTGCATTCCGTTGATCGCTTCTGTAATTGCTGCTGCTGGAGCTGCATCGATTACTACGAAGTCAACATTTCCGTTTAACATATCTTGGATTGCAAGTGAACCATTCTTGTAACCAACTGCTTCTACTGCATATCCGTCAAATCCCCAGTCTTCATCTCCTTCAACGAAGAATTGACCTGTTGTACCATTTTGGAAACCAACTTTTGTTTCTTCTGTTAATTCACCGAGTTTAGCTAAAACATCATCAACGTTTGCACATTCTGCAAATGTTTCATCGTCGCTTTTCACAACTAATCTTTGAGAAGCTTCATAGTAGCTTTCTGTAAATGTTACGTATTCTTCTCTTTCTTCATTTACTGTAAGACCAGCCATTGCGATGTCACATTTTTGTTGTCCTACTGAAAGACAAACAGCATCAAAGTCCATGTTTACAATAACAAGTTCTTTACCAAGTTCATCAGCAAGTAATTTTGCGATTTCCATATCGATACCGTAATATTTGTCACCTTCCATATATTCGAATGGTGCAAATTCTGCGTTTGTAGCTACAAGAAGCTGATCTTTTGATGCATCTTCTTTTGCAGATTCAACTGCTGTCTTTTCGCCATCACCAAAGTATTTGTCGCAGATAGCATCTAATGTCCCATCTTCTTTGATTTTTTGAACAAATGTGTTCACTTCTTCTAAAAGTTCTGGTTGAGTTTTATCAACACCAAATGCGTATTGTTCGCTTGTAAGATCATATTCTAAAACTTTTGCTGTTGCAGCTTCTTCTGAGCCACATGCAGCCAATGAGAATACACTTACTAAAACTAATAATAAGCTTACTAATTTTTTCATTTTCATTTCCTCCACTGAATCAAAAATAAAATATGCATAAAAATGCATTCACTTGTCCTATTTTACACCTATTATTGTAAAAGTCAAGCGTTTATTTATACATTTTTATGCATATTATTGTGTTTTTCATTCATTTTATCACATTTTTATGCAAAAAGTGATGTAACTCCAAAATAAAGCAGAACCAGGATACCTAAAACGATTCTATAATATCCAAATACTTTGAAATCGTTCTTCTTGATATAGCCCATTAGGAACTTGATCGCGATAATAGATACGAAGAACGAAACAATACATCCTACGATGAGGAGTGCAAATTCCATCCCTACGAATCCACCACCTTCTGCAAAGAATTTCACCAATTTCAGACCACTCGCACCAAACATAACTGGTATTGCAAGGAAGAAAGTAAATTCTGCTGCAACTTCTCTGGAAACTCCAAGAAGAAGCGCTCCGATAATTGTCGATCCGGAACGAGAAGTTCCTGGAATCAACGAAAGCACTTGGAACGCACCGATCAGGAATGCTGTTCTCACAGAAAGCTGTGTCAATCGGTTCACTTCCGGTTTATTTCTCCTGTTCCAGTTTTCTACCAGAATAAAGAGAACACCGTAAACGATAAGCATGATCGATACTACAAGATAATTGTGAAAGTGTTCCTCCATCCAGTCATCGAACAATAATCCAAGAACTGCTGCCGGAATACAAGCAATTACTACCTTTATCCACAACTGAATCGTAAGTTTATTTTCTTTTCTGCTTTTCTTCGCTGAAAATGGATTTAATTTATCAAAATACAAAACTACAACCGCCAAAATCGCGCCAAGTTGAATTACTACATTGAACATTTCCATAAACGCAGGGCTTGCTTTCAAATGAATAAACTCATCTACCAAGATCAGATGCCCTGTACTGCTGATCGGCAACCATTCTGTGATACCTTCCACAATACCGAGAAGGATTACTTTTAAAAATTCTAACATCTCTTTTCCCTTTCTATTTTAAAACAAATTGCTCAATCGTCTTTGCGACACCGTGTTCATCGTTTGTCTCACAAATATAATCCGCAATCTTTTTCAGTTCCTCTTCCCCGTTTTCCATGACTACGCCGACGCCGACCTTCTTCACCATCTCGTAATCATTCATGCCATCACCAAATGCCATGATCTCTTCCCGGGCAATTCCCAAGATTTTACCAAGATCCAGAAGGGCATTCCCTTTATCTGTTCCTATCTTGTTCACTTCCCAGTTATTTCCAACCGCATTGGCCGCCACGATTCCTTCTATCTGATCCAATCTCTTTTTTGCTGCATTTAGTTCTTCATCGTACTTAAATACAGCATGGACTTTTTCTAATGGTTTCCCTGTATCTAGAGCTTTCTTTTTCACATCTTCCACAGGAATTCGCGTACGCTGTGTATAATCGCCCAAACTTCTTTGTCTATGATAGTCATGGATTCGTTCTAACGTATCTTCATTTGCATAGTAAGATGTGTCAATGATAATCTCCCTGTGACAATCATACTCTTCGAAAACCTCCAGTACTTTCACTGCGGTTTCTACTGCAAGAGAACTTTCAGACACAGTCTCGTCTGTCTGCACATCCACAATTCTCGCACCATTTGAAGTGACGGCATACTTGATTCCAGGGAAATTCCGCACCGCTTCCGGCAATCCGATAATTGGGCGACCCGTGGCAGGAATCACAACAATTCCTTGCTCAATCGCCTTCTCGAGAACCATTCTTGTATATTCTGAAATTCTCTTTTCCGAATCCAGTAAAGTCCCATCCAAATCGAATGCAACCATCTTTATATTTTTATTCATATACAACCAATTCTTTCTCTTCTTTTTTGAATAACAATAATTTCGTACTAATCTTATCCTTGTTACGTTTGTAAGCCTCTTCCCCATATTCGATCATAGCTTCCAATGCCTTTTCATTGCTTGCAGGTACAAATAAGACCATATCTTTTGCTGGCGCCATGATTACAATATCTTCTTGGAGCTTATCTACACAAACAGACCAAATATGTTTGAAACAAAGGGAACTTGCTTCATGATGTCCATCTGCAAGGATTCCAAATCCTCCATACATCGTGTTGGAAATGATAAATTCTACATCCCTCACTAGATTTTGACAAGCGAGTGCGTAGAGTTCTGTCATATCTGTTTCTGGTGGCAACATATTGTCTTTGATAATTTCAAATTTATCTTCTCCTCGTTTGATCACAAAAATGATCATCAGATCGCCCACAAATGAAATTATCGGCGTATCTTTTGGTGAAATGAATTTCCCATTCAATGCCGCATGATCTACTAGCGATTCTTTTACCCACGGATAGATTTTATCTTTTATATTATCGAACAAATAATTCTTTTCTTCGTATTTTCTCATGTTTTTTCCTCACTTAGTACATACTATTTTCATTATAACAAAATTTGCGTCATAACGCAATTTATAGTATAATACCATGTATTAATTGAGAGGTTTTTAATATGAAATTCAGGAAAACAATCGTATGGATACTACTCATATTACTTCTGACAAATGCCCTTACCGTGCAAGCAACAAATTCTGTAAATGAATTAGAAGCTACAACCTCAGATTTGGAAAATGAGCTTTCTAACCTCAATAGCGACCTTAGTGTTTTGGAAGCCGAAATGGATTCTGTTTTATTCCAGATTCGAGAAACTTCTGCCACATTGGACGCAACCAAATCTGAGCTTGCGTTGGCAAAGGGTATGCAAGACGCACAATATGAATCCATGAAACTTCGAATTCAATATATGTATGAAAACGGCAATCACTCTATTATGGAGATGCTTCTTTCTTCTGGTTCGTTGGCTGAGTTTTTGAATCATGCTGAATACTATTCTTCTATTATGGAATATGACCGAACTGTTTTAGAAGAGTACAAAATGATTCAGGAGGATATTTCTCGTAAAGAGCAGGAACTTTTAGATACACAAACATATCTATTAGACTTACAGGCTTCATTAGATGCGAGGGAACAGGAACTGAATGATAAAATCAGCGATACATCTGCCGACTTATCTTCATATAAGGCAAAGCTTGCTGCTGCAAAAGAAGAGGCAAAGAAAGCGGAAGAAGCTGCGAAAGAAGAAATTATTCCAGTTCCACCACCAGAACCCGATCCTAAGCCTGAGCCAGAACCCGAACCTGAAATAGAACCAGATGTGGAAGTCGACACAGAACTCGAGATTATTCCCGAACCAGAAGTCCAACCGGATGAAGAACCATCAGAGCCGAAGGAAAGTATTCTGGATACTGCTTCCGACTTGGAAATTTTCGCAGGACTTTTGGAATGTGAAGCCGGTTATCAGGATTATGACGCACTTCTTGCAGTAGGTTCTGTTATTGTGAACCGAATGAACAGTACACATTATCCCGACACATTACGCGGTGTCATTTTCCAGAGCGGCCAGTTTCCACCTGCTACCAACGGAAAATTGGAGCGCATCTTGGAACGCGGTGTAAAAGATTTGTGCGTCACTGCTGCTCAAGATGCTCTTGGCGGAAAAAATAATATTGGCGACTGCCTGCAGTTCCGTTCTAAGAATTCAGGTCATGTTGGAACTGTTATTGGAAATAACGTATTCTTTTAAAAAACCAACCGGAGATTCAAACGAATCCCCGGTTCTTTTTATCGCATACTAGGTTGCGATAAAATGTTTTTAACGTGTTCAATTTCTTCTCGATTTGCTTTTGCTGCTGGCACATAATATCCTTTTTGTCTTGCAAGCTCATACAGCTTATCCTGCGACATTTCACATTCATTTCTAAGTTGTTTCAAATGCTGTTTTAATTCTTTGTTCTCTGTTTGTGGAATCATCTCTCCAAACATCTTTAACTCGCCGTTTACTCCTACAAGAGCATCGGAAACCATTGTTTTATCGTTCATTTCTCTCTCCTCCTATAAGAATCTCATTAAATCCTGTTTGTTTTTCATTGCAGAATCTGCTGCATCCTGAAAAAGTTTTTTCACCTCAGAGTCTGTTGCCTGATTTGCGTAGCCTGTCATTTTACAATGTGTTGTTTCATAACCCGTGATCAAATGACGTAAGTTTTG
>JAZQMU010000063.1:0-12455 GCA_045543595.1 Faecalimonas sp. | reverse complement strand
TGTACAAAAATGTTTCCAAGCTTTCATATCTTGCCTCACTACCAAATAAAATAACTAATTAAAAATAAGATCAAAAGATGTACAGGATAAAATGTATAGAAGAACATCTTCATCTTAGGCCCGAGTTCACGATTGTGAAGTGCAATCGGAATCACAGCAAGGCCTGCAAATTCCTGAGTCAGATACCCCATACGCCACATCAAAACGTTTAATAACACAATCAATAACAGTTTAACTGTCTTTCTGTCACGGAATTCATAGAATGCAAGGATCATCAGGATTCCCCAGCTACCATAATCCGTACAAAGCCCATCTGCAATCAGGAATGTGGCAAGCATGATAAGTGCCTGACGCATATTAGTCGGCGCTTTCATCATAAAATACATCATTCCAATACCTAAGAACAATGTAAAAAATACGTTTTGGTGACTGAATTCCAGTATTGCTCCATTAAAGGCCAAATCAAAAGGGACTTCTGATATCAATGCAAACAGTCCAAGTCTCAGTAAATATTTCTTCACATCTCTTGTGTAAAAGAACCCCTCTACAAGTAAATATGCGAAAATTGGAAAAGCGAGCCTTCCTATGATTCGCAAAAACTCATATTGTGGAAAAAGTACTGCACCAATATGGTCAATAAGCATAGATGTAATTGCAATACATTTTAATGTAAATGTGTTAATTCCTCTCATGAAAAGATTACCTTCCTATAAACATTAAGATTGTTCTTGGGTCTATCAATATTTGTCTTTCCAGTGTCACTTCTTCTGTCACATCTGCTGCTGTAGAAAGGATCAGCTTCCATTCTTTTCCGTTTGAAAGAGTTGGAAGCGCCAGTTTCTGTGGCATATAGTGCATATTGTAAGCTAAATAAATGTCGGTTCCATCTAAGTCATGATAATAAATACCTAATTGACGGCTGTTTCTATCTTGCTGTGGTCTCCATGCACTCTCACCATGATAAGAAATATCTGGAACACCGTAACCGATCTGGTCTGTTCCTTTTAATGCTCTATCTGCATGTATGATCGGATATGCTTTTCGGATTTTGATTAATTTCTTCACATATTCAAAGAATTGCTGTTCTTTTTCTAATTTCTTCCAATCAAGCCAAGCCGTTTCATTATCCTGACAATACACATTGTTGTTGCCTGATTGACTGTTACCAAATTCATCCCCAGCAAGAATACTTGGCGTTCCTTGTGCCATCAGAAGTAAGAACATAGCATTCCTGCGTTGTCTCATTCGAAGTTCCTGAACCACCTTCTTGCGGGAAGGTCCTTCTTCCCCACAATTCCAGCTATAGTTTTGATCTGGACCGTCCTTATTCTCTTCGCCATTATCTTCGTTATGTTTTTCGTTATAGGAAACAAGATCCATCAATGTAAATCCTGTATGGTTTGTAATGTAATTACAGCTTCCAGTTTCTAGACTGCCTTTAGAAAGCCACCACATAGCAGCAGGCACCATATCTTCGTCGCCTTTCAGGAAACGACGCATTACATTCTGGAAATCATCCTTGTTTTGTAATATCTTTGTTCCCTTCAAAATCGGATTTTCTAAAATCAATTCCATTGGCGCATGATATGAATTTAAAATAAATCCATCAATATGATATTCCATTACATAATGCTGCAGACATTCTACAAGAAGTCTCTTTGGAGTTTTATCCGAAAATGGCATATTGAGAACCACTTCAATCCCAGCCTTGTGACATGCTTTCACCATATCTTTCAAACCCTGATTACCGCCATACAATTCCTTAACAGCAAAAAAGAAACCATCCCCGTAACCCCAATAATTTGTGTACTCTGACTTATCTTCAAAAGCATATACTGGCATACATTGAATCTGATTTACTCCCAAATCTAATAAATAAGGAATCTTTTCCACAACTCCCGAAAATGTTCCTCTATTTTCCACTTTAGAAGAACTATGTTTTGTAAAACCGCGCACATGCAAGTTGTAGGCAACCACTTCATGATATGGGATTCCCAATGGTTTATCGCCTTCCCAATCATAGGAATCGGTCAAAACGACTCCTCTTTTAGAAGCTGCAAGTACTTTTGCATAAGGGTCTGTCACATATTTATCTTCGATTTTATAATTATATTCTAAGTTTTCCACATCTGATACAGAAACTGCCACAAAACGCACTTCCCCCAAGGCTTCTTCCTCAGGAAGTTCCAATTTAAAAACTGGTGTTTCCGCGCCTTCTTTATAGAAACATAAGCTACATTTTTTGCCTTTTTCCACAGCAACTGCAAAATTCACATAGCCATCTTTTACTGAAATACCAAGTGGTAATGGATATCCGATTTCTTTTTTCATACGCGCAATCTCCTTGTCAGATTTATCGGTTTTTATTTCTTTCATTATACATGATTCCATTTTCTTTGCATAGAAAAAGATTGCATTTCCACGTCTGTTCTGTTAGAGTGAATGTAGCAAATAATTTATTTTATTTAAAGGAGATTTTATTATGAGCGAACAAAACTTTAACGAAGAAGTAACTGTAACATTGACACTTGATGATGACACAGAACTTGAGTGCGCAGTGCTTACAATTTATGAAGTTGATGGAAAAGAATATATCGCATTACTTCCAATGGATGAAGCTGAAAACGAAGACGGAGATGTATACATTTACCGTTACGCAGAAGTTGATGGCGAACCAACATTAGAAAATATCGAAGACGATGACGAATATGAAGCAGCAGCTGACGGATTCGATGAATGGCTTGATGAACAAGAATTCGAAGAATTAGATGACGAAGAATAAGAACGTGTCATATCCCCCAGAAATGTCTGGGGGATATTTTTCTTGTTCTTTTTTGTCGAATTATGTATAATGAAACTTAGAGTTTATAATTTTTTTATAAATTAAATCTTTTTATGAGGGGTATTATATGTTTGGAAAAAGACTTGATGGAAGAGTTTTAAGAAACTTGAATCCTATGGATAAGATCATGCCATATATCTTAAAAACTCGAACAGATTCTATGAATATGTATGAAGACTACATTCCATGTGAGGTATGGGATACATATATCAAAGAAAAGGAACAAGAAGGCATTAAACTTGGTTATATGCACATCTTCATTGCCTCAATCGTAAGACTGATGGCAATCCGTCCAAGACTAAACCGTTTTGTAATGAATGGAAAGATTTATGCAAGACCTAAGATTTGGGTAAGTTTTGTTGTTCATCCTACACTCAAGGATGGAAGCACTGGAACTACTATCAAATTATGTTTCGAAGGAACAGAAACTATTCTGGAAATTGCTGAGATCATCAATCAAGCAATTGAAAAAGAAACCACGAAACGTGTGGAAGAAAATGGTACAGATAAACTTCTTCGCTTCCTGATGAATTCCATTCCTGGACCACTTATCAAATTGGTGATCAACACTTTGATGTGGATGGACCGCCACAATATCATGCCAAAAGCAATCGTTGAATTAAGCCCGTTCCACACTTCATTTTTCATAACTAATTTGAAGTCTTTAGGCATCAACACTGTGTTTCACCACGTATACGAATTTGGTACTACAGGCCTCTTCTTCGGAATGGGCAAAGAAAAAACAGTTCCTGTAGCCTTCAAAGACAGTGTGGTATTTGAAAAGCAAATGCCATTTAGCTTAGTGTCTGATGAACGTTTCTGTGATGGATTATACTTTGCAATGTCACTTCGTCAATTCAAGAAATTTGCTCGCAATCCTCGTATCTTAGAAACAAAGTTGGATAAAAAAACAGAGGACGATGAATAGACAAAATCTCGTAGAAATCATTATTTTCTACGAGATTTTTTTACATTCAATAATTCACTTACATATCTGGAAGCTTCCATGTGTTTTCCATGTTTCTCCAAAACATAAGAGATGATCAATCTCTTTTTGGCACGTGTCATAGCCACATAAAACATTCTGCGTTCTTCTTCCAATTCTTCTTTTGTCTCCGCCTTTTTATATGGCGTTACCTTTTCATTTGCACTCACGATAATAACGGTATGGAACTCCAATCCCTTTGCTCCATGCATAGTCATAAGATTGATCGCATTCCTGTTCACCTGATAATACTCTGCCTGTCGCTTCAGTTCCTCTCCATACTCTTCTATATGGGCAAACCACTCCTCTATTGTTTTGAATCCTTTTGCACGTTCTTCGATTTCTTTCAGAACATCATTCAGTTCCTCAATCTTAATTCTCCGAAAATGGGCGTACTCTCGCAAGAAATCATCATACCCGATATTTCTGCGGATATACTGGATTGCAGCATAAGGTGTACATCGACGGATAATCCGAAGATCTACATCCAACTGGTCAATGCGATCCACCATCCATTCCTTGTCCTCATAGAACTTTCGCAAGTTTTCAAAAGAAACTTCCTTTTCATCCACCGCATCCCTTCCAATGTAACGATTCGGTCGATTCATAATCTCTAAAAAAGACTTTCTGGTACGATCTCCCAAAGCCATCTTCATATAGGTAATCAAATTCTGTCCTATAAAATGTTCATAAAGATTCGGGAAATGCTCTTTCATCTGGAATGGTATATTGTATTCCATAAACGTTTCTACAAGAACTCTTGCCTCCACATTTGTGCGGAACAAAACTGCTATTTCGGATGCTGGTATACCTTGGTTCAGCGCTTTTTGAATCTCTTTCACCACATATTTGCTTTCTTCGATAGGATTTCTAAGTTCCTGAATATGAACCGTATCCCCCTGTTCATTTGTTGTTATAATCTGCTTTTCGTATCTGTTCTGGTTATGACAGATCACTCTTCCTGCTCCACTGACAATCGCTTTTGTAGATCGATAATTAACATCTAACAGTAGTTTCTTAGTTCCCGGATAATCTTTCTCAAAACCTAGCATAATATCTGGTCTTGCACCACGGAAACGATAGATAGATTGATCGTCATCTCCCACAATAAACAAGTTATTCTCTGGTGCAGCAAGCATACGTATCACGTCATACTGCACTTTATTGATATCTTGAAATTCATCAATTAAAATATACTTGAATTTCCTCTGCCAAAGTTTCAACACATCTGGTCTTTTTCGAAACAGTTCATAGGTCAATACCAGCATATCATCAAAATCAATCTTCTTATATCTCTTACGTTCTGCTTCGTATTTCTCGTAAATCTGACAGAACACATTCTCGGAACAATTCTGCGATTCATATTCTTCCAGTTTTATCTGATTATTCTTAATGTTACTTATTTCACCTGAAATCCCTTGCAGAAAATCTTTTTCATCATCAATATCCAGCTCCATCCGCTCAACAATGTTTCGCAAAAGCTGATACTTTTGTTCTTCTGAAAAAATATTATCCGAGGACAATTTATACGCCCATTTCAGAATCCCATAGTAAATCCCATGAAATGTTCCAAATGTTACTTGATACTTCTCCTTTGGATAAGCCTCATGGAAACGATCTCTCATCTCTTTAGACGCAGCTTTAGAAAAAGTAATGACCAAAATTTCTTCTGGTTTCACTTTATGCTTCTGAATCAAATATCCAATTCGATTTGTGATAACGGTAGTTTTCCCAGAACCGGGACCGGCAAGAACCATACATGGTCCATCTTTGTGAGCAACGGCTTGCGCCTGAGCTGCATTTAAACTCATGTATTACCTCTCTTTTTGATAAATTGAGGACGGATTAAAAACCCGTCCCCCAATAAAACTATTTGCTTAATAATTCGATACCCTTGCGAAGTCTTGCAAGTGATTCTTCTTTTCCTAAGATTTCCATAATCTCAGTTGCTCCACCTGGTGTGTTTTGTTTTCCAGATACAGCTGTTCTAACAGGCCACATTGCATATCCATTCTTGCAGCCTTTTTGTTCTACATATCCTTTTAGCACTTCGTATAAAGCATCATTATTGTAATCATCTAATGCTTCGAAAAGTGGAAGGATCTCTGTTAAAACTTCCAATGAAGTTTCTTCGTTTGTCTTCATCTTCTTGTGTGTGTACATTGCTGTATCATATTCAGGAAGTTCTTCGAAGAAGTCGATTTGATCTTTGATATCTGGGAAAATTTCAATTCTTGTTTTTACAAGAGCTGCAATCTTCTTAAGATCGTAATCCTTTGTGATCACTTCTTTGATATATGGTTCTGCTAATTCGTAGAATTTATCAAAATCCATTGCTTTCAGATATTCACCATTCATCCATCTCAATTTCACAGTATCAAATACAGCTGGTGATTTGCTCATGTGACGATAATCAAACGCTTTCACTAATTCTTCTAAAGAGAAAATTTCTTGATTATCTGTTGGACTCCATCCAAGTAATGCAACAAAGTTTACAACTGCTTCTGTCAAGTAACCTTGTTCGATCAAGTCTTCGTATGAAGAATGTCCACAACGTTTACTTAATTTCTTATGTGTTTCATCTGTGATAAGTGGACAGTGAACGTAAGTTGGAACATCCCATCCAAATGCAGCGTATAATCTGTTATATTTTGGAGCTGATGATAAATATTCATTTCCACGAACCACGTGTGTGATACCTTGTAAATGGTCATCTACTACGTTTGCAAAGTTATATGTTGGATATCCGTCTGATTTAATGAGGATCATATCATCTAACTCTGCGTTAGGAACTGTAATCTCTCCGTAGATTTCATCTACAAAGCTTGTTGTTCCTTCTGTTGGCATATTGATACGAATAACGTATGGTTTGCCTGCTGCAAGATTTGCTTCGATTTCTTCTTTGCTTAAGTGTAAACAGTGTTTGTCATAAACAACGATTTCTTCTCCGCCTTCTTTTACTTCACTTCTAAGTGATTCCAATCTTTCTTTATCACAGAAACAGTAATAAGCATCACCTGTTTCAATTAATTTCTTAACATATTCCAAGTAAAGACCTGTTGCTTGTCTTTCACTTTGAACGTATGGTCCTACGCCTCCATCTTTATCTGGACCTTCGTCATGTACCAAACCAGTCTTAGCAAGTGTACGATATATAATATCAACTGCACCTTCTAATAAACGCTCTTGGTCTGTATCCTCGATACGAAGTAAAAAGTCTCCGTCTTCATGCTTTGCAATCAAATATGCATATAAAGCTGTTCTAAGGTTACCAACGTGCATTCTTCCTGTTGGGCTTGGTGCAAATCTAGTTCTTACTTTACTCATGTTCTCACACTCCTGTTCTCTTTTGCTTTCGCTGTCCTCCATTATATCGCAATTTCAATTAACTTACAACCTTCTTTTTCTCGCGTCTGATATGCCAATATCTCTTTGTAAACATTTGCTTTGGAATAGAAACAATAAAAACGATACCTAGTACGATTGCAAAGGCTATTTTAAGAGAATTAATTCCCCACACAACCGCTTCATCCAAATTGTTTGTCACAAAATAATACGCTGTATTGTACACACTGAATCCAGGAACCAGAGGAAAAATCCCGGAAATCAAAAATATAGTAATTGGACACTTTCGCACGATCGCAAAAATTCTTGATCCAAGCACTACTACCATGGTTGCTACGAAAGTGGCAAATGTAGTTGCTGTAAAAATATCCATCACCAAATAACAGATATATCCCAAAGTCCCTACCACTCCGCAATAAAAATAATGCTTTGTTGGAACATTAAACAAATGCGAAAAAGCGATTGTTCCGATAAAGGAGCAAATAATATTGATCAACATTACAGCATCACACCTCCCCACAACTCCACATAGGCACTAAGTGCAAATCCAACACCTATTGCAATATATACAAATACTAAAAGTGCGTCTAAAAGCTTCACGATTCCTGAAATGAAATCACTTGATGCAACGTCTCGAATAGCATTGACAAATAACACCCCTGGAATAAGCGGCATAATACATCCTACTATCATATTTCCTAAATTTACAGTAAACGGCCAAGGAATCTCAACAACGATTATTGAGCATAAAGTAATAAACACTCCAGCCAGAATATTCGTGATAATTTTGGAAATATGTACTTTGGAAGCAAGAAGTAAACCCGCTTGTAATATTCCAGCAATAAAAACGGTAAAGAAAGCATCATATACATTTCCTCGCATCAAGTAGCAAAATACGGCACTACCAATCCCTGCTGCGATCACCTGGCTAATTGGAGATTTTGCCGGCATCACCTCAATCTCTGCCAATCGTTCAAATGCCTCATCTAAGGACACGTGGCCAGCACTAATTTCCCTGGACAAATCATTTACTGCTGCTACAACACCAAGATGTGTTCCCTTCAAAGGAACATGTTTCACTCTGGCATAAACTTCATGACCTTCACTGTATGCAGTCAGAAAAATCCCATTACTTAGCACGAAAGCATCCATCTCTTCAATCCCGAAATGTCTGCATATATATTCAATTGTCTCTTCCACACGGAAAATCTCCGCCCCATTCTGCAATGAGATACGACCTGCCTTTAAAGCCAGGTCAAGTACACGATGCATCTGAGGATCATTATGTTTGTCCATTCTAGTAATCTTTCCGTTAGACATCTCAATTCTCCTTTATATTTATGATAGAAAATCATATTCTTTTTTTCTATAATTGTCAACAAAAATAGGTGCAATCTATAGACGATCGCACCCATAAAAACTATGCTGTTTTTTCTTCTAAGAATTTATCTACACTTACTAATTTTACACTTAACACAAAGATATCTGTCGCTACTGCAAGTTCCTCTGGTGTTGGATAAGAAGGAGCAATACGGATATTACTGTCTTTTGGATCCTTACCATATGGGAAAGTAGCACCTGCTGGTGTCATGATAAGTCCAGCTTCTTTTGCTTTTGCAACAATTGCCTTTGCACATCCTTCCAAAGAATCAAATGAAATAAAATAACCTCCACGTGGATGCATCCAAGTACCGATTTCAAGACCTCCAAGTTCCTTTTCAAGACCTTCCAAAACAGTCTCAAATTTTGGTCTTAAAATATCAGCGTGCTTTCTCATATGTTCTACCATACCATGAATATCTTTGTAGAAACGCGCATGACGTAACTGATTCAATTTATCATGACCAATTGTCTGAATCTTCATCTGTTCACGGATAGCAACTAAGTTTTCTGTAGATGCTGCCATAGCTGCAAGTCCAGAACCTGGGAAACTCACTTTTGAAGTAGATGTAAATTTGTATACCATATGTGGATTACCTTCCATCTTACATTGTAATAAGATTTCTGGTAACCAGTCTCTCTTATCTTCGTACAAATGGTGAATACCATATGCGTTATCCCAGAAGATACGGAAATCTTCTGCTGCAGGTTTCAATCTCGCAAAACGTTGTACTGTGTAACGTGAATATGTGATACCTTGTGGATTTGAATACTTAGGCACACACCAGATACCTTTGATCAAAGGATCTTTGCTAACCAACTCTTCTACAATATCCATGTCTGGACCTTGTGGTGTCATTGGCACGTTGATCATCTCAATACCGAAATGTTGTGTGATCGCAAAGTGTCTGTCATATCCTGGCACAGGACATAAGAATTTAACTTTTTCTAACTTGCACCATGGTGTGCTTCCCATAACACCGTGTGTCATGGAACGTGCAATTGTATCATACATAATATTCAATGTAGAATTACCAAAGATAACAATATTGTCCTTTGGTACTTCCATCATATCTGCGAGAAGCTGTTTTGCTTCACGGATACCGTCTAATACACCGTAGTTACGACAATCAACGCCTTCTACACACATAAGATCCGAATCACTGTTTAATACATCCATCATTCCCATGGCTAAGTCAAGCTGCGCTGCAGCTGGTTTTCCACGAGACATATCAAGATGAAGTCTTTTCGCTTTTACTTCTTCAAATTGAAGTTCCAGTTCTTCTTTTAATGCTTTTAATTCATCTATACTTAAGTCTTTGTATGCTTTCATTGTCAAAAACCTCCAAACTTTTCCGATAATGTTCTAGTCTAAACGATTTTTGACGAATTATCAATGGTTTTTTGCCTAAAACTTCGTTGAAACACCTTAAAAATGGCATCCACAAGGAAAATACCTATCGCAATTGCCCCTGCAATTTCTAATGTCATGGTCAGATAGTAGGATGTCATCTCCATATCGTTTTGAATAAAATAATATACAATACGATACATTCCTGCCCCTGGAACCGTAGGCAAGATTCCCGCTACAAGAAATACGGTCACTGGAAGTTTAAACACACGTGCAAATATCTGGGAAACAAATGCTATAGACAATGAGGAAAGAAATGTAGCCAATACCTCATTCGCATATTCTCCCATGGCAATCAGATAAACGAGCCATCCAATGGCTCCAACAACACCTGCATACACCAAATACTTTTTCGGGGTTTCAAGCATGATGGCAAACGCTGCAATTGCAAGAAATGCACCTAACACTTTATATGCGATCATAGTACACCTCCTATCAATCCATTGGCAAAAACCATACCAAGACCAATTCCGATTGCCACACAAGCAGCTGTCAGAAATGCCTCTAATATCCTGCCACACCCGGAAAGATAATCCCCTTGCAAAGTGTCACGAATTGCATTTGTAATAGCAACGCCCGGTACGATCGGCATGATCGCTCCCACAATAACAATATCCATATTCATTGCAGGAAATAAAAGTCCCTTACAAAGCATGGTAACCATTGCGATTTCCATTCCCCCTAAGGCATTTACAAAAATACCGCTCCATTTTAGAATCTTACCCGCAGTAATGATTCCTGCAAGCAAAACTGACACAACCGCGGTGACCACCAGTTCCTGAATTCCGCCGCCAAGCATCATTGCAAAACCAATTGCGATCCCCACGATTCCCAAATTGTACAGCATGCGTTTATACTGCTTTCCTCCAAGATTCTGAAGTCTCTCGTAAGCCTCCTCCAAAGAAATATTTCCAGAACAATACTTTCTGGAAATATCATTGATCTTTATAATATGAGCCATATTTGTATTACGGTCATTTACTGTTTTCATAATGGTTAGTGGCTGTTCCATACTCTTATCGTTTACCGTAACCACAATTCCTGTAAGAAGCGCCAAAGCTTCGATGGAATCACTGTTTGACGTCTGTAATATGTGGTACATAGTATCTTCCACTCGATAAGTCTCTGCTCCGCTTTTTAACATAAGTTCACCAGCAAGAGCGGCAGTATCTACTAACAACTTATAATTCATTTTCTATTTTTCTCCTGCATTCATTTTTCGATACTGATCTTTCCATTTGCGCAACGTATCATCACTGGAAAGCATTTGTACTTCCTGCTCCAATCTTTCGCGTTCGGCAGTCACCCAGCTGTCAACCCTTTGATACATCTGGCTTTTTTCCAGCATTGCTTCGTATTCTGTTTTTGCCATATACATCTTACAGGCATAAACATAAGCACGTAACATCGATTCTTCTTCACAGATCTGGTATGCTGCTTCGTACATCTTCGCCGCCTCTTTATACAAAAACATTCTTCCGTAAGCAGCGCCAAGGGATCCATATACTCTTCCATAGAATTTCCCCTCTACACTTTCATCACGCTCATCCTGAAGGATTTTTTTATAAATCGAAATAGCCGCCTTCACAGAACCACTTTCTAAAAGATTGTCTGCTTTATACTTCAATTTTTCAACAGGCTTTTGATTTCTAAACTTATCCAATATACTTTGCATTTGTTTCAATTCACCTGCACTGTAGATATCAGAATACTTAAGAATCAGCATGATAAACTGCTCTTTTGAACCATTTTGCTCCAAATGCTTCTTCAGAACATCTGACAGATCCGAAAGTTCTAATTCTTCTCGAATCCACTCACAAAGCTGCTGATTCATGATCGTATGATCAATTAGATACAAATGATTGCAAAGATAATAGCATAACTCTTCTATTGTATATATTCTGCGTTGGATTCTTGCAATCTCATAAGGCTCTCTGGCCTTCTTTTTATGACAAAGAATTATACTGCCCATTACTTCCTCCTAATTGTATCTCCTGCTCCACATAAAAATCAGTTGGTGGGAAAAATTCTCCAAATCCCATATCTTTAAAACTGATCCTACACTGTTTTTCATTCATAAACAAAACTTTAACTTGCAGACGTGTTGTATATTTTGCCCGTTTTGGCAAGCCACTCATTGGCACACTGATACCTTGCATCTGACTTCCAGCCAAAGATTCTATATGTATCTCAATATCATCTGTATTTTCCAATAAAATCTCATATTGAGAATCCGCTTCATACCAACGAATTCCCCATGAAACTAATGGATACCATCGTTCCATTCCTTGCACACGCAGTTTTAGACAAATCTGATCCATCATCTTCGTCTCGTCCAGATAGATTGGTGCATCCTTTGCGCCAACGGCACGCCTGTATGCTGTGTAACAAGCGCCCTTACTGTAGAGATTATTACCAAGGAAGGCTCTTCTTCCGTTGCATAAAACCTTTAAAGATTGCGGATACCAGCTGTTTTCAAAACCTTCACCCAC
>JAZQMU010000062.1:0-20693 GCA_045543595.1 Faecalimonas sp. | reverse complement strand
TGCCTAAAAATAGAGGAAGATTAGGCATTTACACGTTTTTAGAATACATTTTGCCCAGTGGTAGTTTTATTAGGTTTTTAATCATCATATTCTATCTTTGATGCCTAATCTTCAAAATCATTTGGACATTACAGGCATTTTTTAATCATTTTATACCCAACGACTACTTGGCTCTTATATCCAGCACGATTGAATATCCAATTCTATAAACTCCAATTTATAAGTTTGCCAAAATTAAACCGATAGTTTAATGATTGATAAAATTAAAGTGCTGATTGTTTCTTCAATATCTTGCCAAGAAATGTTATGATATCTATACAGAAAACGAGGAGATATTATCATGAAAATGCATATAGCAGAAAACATTCGAAATCTAAGAAAAAAATATAATATGAGACAAGAACAATTGGCGGAGGCTCTTGGGGTATCAATTACAGCTGTTTTAAAGTGGGAAAGAGAGAAAAATAGCAGAAGGATATTTGCAAAGGGCTTTCTTTTTCGCAAAACAATTTGATAGAGAACCGAGTTATCATGTTAGTGATCTGAAATTCTATTTGGGAGAATTAGAGGATGGAACTATTTATGAAAGTACTGGAACAACAGCTCAGGGTGCAGTGGAACAAATAATAGAGGACAGTGAATGTAAGAAAGATCTTCAAGCTATATGGAAAGAGATAAAAGGAGAAGGAATAGATGAAACTATGGAATAAAAACTACATCTTACTCTTGCAAGGAAATGCAGTAAGTGCAATCGGGGATGTTTTATACAGTGTAGCAATCGGATATTGGGTATATGACCAGACGGGTTCCAGTGCGCTGATGGGTGTTATGTCATCTATCTCCATGTTTGTGATGATGTTTGTTCAGCCATTTAGTGGTTCCATTGTGGATAAAAGCAACCGAAAAGCGTTGATTGTGGGAATGGATGCTCTTAGGGGTGTTATCATGCTGGCAGTAGGTTTTTTGGCATTTACAGATAATCTGAGTGTTCCTGTGGTTTTAATCGCAGCGTTTTTGGCAGCCTTATGTTCTGTATTTTTTGGACCGTCTGTAAGTACGGTATTGATAGATATCATTCCACATGATGATATAGTGAGAGGCCAGTCAGTTCAATCGGGAATCACATCTTTAATCAATCTGGTCGGAAAAGCGGCAAGTGGAGCACTAGTTGCGTTTGTTGGCGTTCCGCTTATCATTATGATCAATGGAGTATCGTATTTGATTTCAGCATTTACAGAAATGTTTATTGATGTTCCGAGAACAAAAAGACAAGGAGAAAAAGTAACTGTAAGCGGTATTTTAAGTGATTTTAAAACTGCATTCATTGAAATATTTACAAATAAATTTTTGAAAATATTTATTCCGTCTGCTACGATCCTAAATCTTCTTGGTTCAGGACCAGGTTCGCTTATGCTTCCATTTATGGTGGAAAAAGGATTTTCCGTAGAAATGTACGGAGTATTTATGGCGGTTGAGACGGCGGGATCGCTGGTTTGTGTGTTTTTATTAGGAATTTTCAAACTAAAAAAATCGACTCGTTATCGTCTGATGGCAGCAGGATTTATTGCATCTTGTTTCTTTTATATGTTGACATATTTGTCCACTGATTTTTTAGTCATGTGCATATGGATGTTTATTGGATGTTTCGTAAACTGTATGGGAAATTCTATTTTCAGTGCTACTATTGTACTTGCGATGCCAGAGGAGAACAGAGCGGGTATGCTTGGCTTGTTTAGTGCACTTTCGATGGGAGGATGTGCAATATCTGCGGTAGTTTTTGGTGTACTTGGTGAGATCATGCCACTTTACATCTTATTTGTGGCGGGGAATGTGGTTTCAATTCCATTGATGATGTGGATGTGTTTACATAAGAACACAAAGGAATTTATTTTAGAACATTAAGAAACCAGATAAAAGCTCTAATTCAGATGTTTGCTGAATTAGAGCTTTTTCTTGCCTTTTCAAACTATAAGTGATATGATTTCAATACGCAAATTTCAGACACTATTTCTTAAAGTGTCATTTGCAGTTCTACTTGGTCTAACTAATCATGGCAGGTCGCCGAAATTCCAAGTAATTAAAATTATATATTTTCAAAGGAGGAAGTTTGCCTATGACAAATAACGAAGAAGTTTCCTTTATGGAAGCGACAGGGGTCATTGATTATAATATGACCAACAATTACATGTTCCGATTTATTTTGCAGGAGAATCAGAAAGTATTAAAAGGATTGATATGTGCTTTGTTACATTTACAATCTGAGGAAGTAAAGAGTGTTGAGGTAAGAGATCCGATTAATCTCGCAGGTGATGTAAATAGTAAAGAATTCATTTTAGATATTGAGGTTGTTCTGAATGATAGCACGTTAATCAATTTAGAAATGCAAGTGGCTAATGAATATAATTGGCCAGAACGATCACTAGGGTATGCGTGCCGTTCTTATGATCACCTACAACGAGGACAAAAATATGAGGAGACAATGTCGGTTATTCATATTGGGTTTTTGATGTTTACGCCGTTCAAAAAGGTTCCTGAATTTTACGCAAAGTATATGATGATGAATGTAAAAAACAACAATATATATAGTGACAAATTTATTCTTCGCGTGGTAGACTTAACTAAAGTAGAGTTGGCAACAGAGGAGGACAAAGTCCATAAGATTGATTATTGGGCGAAGCTTTTTAAAGCGAAAACGTGGGAGGATTTAAAAATGTTAGCAAGGGAGAATGAATATTTAGAGGAAGCAGCAAAATCTTTGTATATCGCCAATGCGGATGAAATTGTTCGTAAACAATGTCGTGCACGTGAGGATGCTGAAAGAAGAGAAAGAACCTTGGAAAGGGACAAGCGATTGTTACAAGAGCAATTGGAACAAAAAGACAAAGAAATTGAGGAATTAAAGAAACAGAAAGATAAAGAAATTGCTGATTTGAAGAAGCAATTAAGTCAGTTGACTTCGAAAACGAAATAGGTCAAATAAAAGCTTTGAATTTGGGAAATTCAAAGCTTATATTTTTGCATCTAAAAACTGAACGGTAGCCGCTAATAAATCCTGTGCCACTTTTGTTTCAGTCAATCTGTCAAAATCATGTACATCTGTAGACGCCACAAATACTTCAGGTCTATATTTCTTTTGCATTTCAAAGCATTCCTCATATGGCACATCTGTATCATTTGTGCCATGGGCACAGAACAACGGACAAGGGAGTTTGTCACAAAGTCTTAGTGAATAATTTAGATACAGGAATTTATCTCTATCTTTAAAGAACAAATCTTTCCAACTACCAGTTTGTCTTGCGTGAACATATCGCATATAGTGGGTTTCCAGAGGTCCTTCCGTTTCAATTTCAGAACTAACATTTTCCATACAGCTCCAAGGAACCATAGGAAGGGAACGGTAATATGCACTTGGCGTATTAAACCAGTTGTCACATAAAAATCCATATCCATAATAAGAAATGATACCACGAGGAGATACGAAAAAGTCTCCTTTGTAAGCTGCAAGAAGGCATAAATATGCTCCTGCTGAGCGTCCCCAAAGGAAATACGGCAATTGACTGCCTACATATGTGGAAGCATTTGCAAGATAATTATGCACAGAGGCGCACACATCTTTGTGGAGAACTTCCAGTGTTGCAGCAGGTGCCAGTGGATAATCGTAAGAAAGAATAGCATATCCAGCCTGCGTGATTGTTTCTATGTGTAATTCCGGAAGGTCCTCGCGTGAGCCGTAGAGGAATCCTCCACCGTGAAAGTATAAAATGCTTGCTTTTAAAGAAACCTGGTCATCGTAATATACGGTGACTTGTTTTTTATAATCTGCATGTTCAATGTCATAGCGTTTTATTTGAATCATAATCCTTTACTCCATTAAGAAAAATAGGTAATAAATTCCACAGAGGGTATCCATGCCTGAAGAATGACCGATGGCACGGAACATCTGAGTAATTGTTTCTGTGTCAGGATTGCTCCAAAGCTCGTTTATGGCCTGACTAAAGTGACCCTCCAAAGCACAAGTGAGAAATGCCCGGCTGATTTCATTAGTGCGGGATAAATTGGCCCGGATTGCTTCTTTCAGGCAAAGTGCTTCTGGACTATTTTCCAATCCCTGAATGTGATAGCCTGCCAAAATTCCGCAAAGAAAATCGTCGCCGCTAGGAGTAAGGCCAATACCAAGGCCAACCAATTCGCTGATAATGTGCGCAGCCTCTTGATAATTCTTTTTGTGAAATAAAGTGTCGGCAGTATGAATTTTTGTTTCAGCGACTGTTAATACAAGATCTCGCTCCACGTTAGGTGCTATTTGGAAAATAGAATCAAATCCCTGCGTGTCAGATTCCTGAATAATATGAGAAAACTTTTTATAAAGCTCATGTCGGAATTTATGAGGAATTTTCTCTTCGGGTGCCAGATTGATCACAACGGAAGAAGAAATATCAAAAGTGATTGTCTGACCTTCTTCTATATTAACTTCATTAAATTCGTCATGGTTGAGATTCGTGATCAAACTGATCGGAGAAAAAGGAGAATGCTTTGTCTGGAGTGCCAGTAAATGATCGTTAACCATAATATTTATAGTACTTCGATATACAGAATGCACAGAACCAACAGTCTCATTTTGTATAATCTGACTAGCGTATGTTGATAGCTTGGCTATGCGAAAAATCATGGCTCTCTCCTTCCTCATTTCTTTTAAGTCATAGTAACATTTTTAATTGACAAATGGCAATAATAAGTTCAAAATAGAGGTATAAAATCCGGTTGACCGGAACACGATTTTTTCAAAAACAGGAGGAAAATAAGATGAGCTATTTAAACAATCAACTTGGATACAGAGACGAATTTTTGGCAACACGTTCAGTGGTAAAGAAAGATAATTACGTAGTGCTTGATCCTGATGGACTTTGCAAGAACGTAATCCCTGGATATGTTAATTGCGATACAACTATTTTAGGTTCACCAGAGATGGGAGCTTCATTTGCTGACTATATTGTAACAGTACACGAAGGTGGAAAGAATACAGGAATCGGTTCAGAAGGAATCGAAGTATTCTTATATGTAGTAGAAGGTGAAGTTGCAGTTAAGAACGACGACAAAGAAGCAGTTTTAACACAAGGCGGATACATTTACTCACCAGCAGGAAATGTAGTGACGTTTGAAAATACAAAAGCAGAAGATGCGAAATTATATGTATATAGAAGAAGATACACAGAATTAGAAGGTCACAAAGCTTACACGATCGTAGGTAATGCAAACGAGCTTCCATGGTTATCATATGAAGGAATGGACAACTGTTACATTCAAAACTTCCTTCCAACAGATGATCTCGGATTTGATATGAACATGCATATCTTAAAATTCCACATCGGAGCTTCACACGGTTACATCGAAACACATGTGCAAGAACACGGTATGTTGATGCTTACAGGTAAAGCAATGTACAGATTAGATGCTGACTGGGTACCAGTGAAAAAAGGTGACTATGTATTTATGGATGCTTACTGTCCACAAGCTTGCTACGCAGTAGGTGATGAAGGAAGAGAAGAACCTGTAACATACATTTACTCAAAAGATTGTAACAGAGACGTTGCATTATAATAGCGGAGGATTTGAGGAATGAGACTTCAAAGAGATGAATTAAAAGGGTTGATGAAGAACAAGCTGATGGCAGCTGGTCTCCGTGAAGACCATGCAGACACAACTGCTGAGATCCTTACTTGGTCAGACGAAAGAGGATATCACTCACATGGTGCAGTTCGTGTGGAATACTACAGCGAAAGAATTGCAAAAGGCGGCATGACAGTAGAACCTAAGATGGAATGGAAAGAAACAGGTCCATGCTCAGCCATCTTAGAAGGTGACAATGGTTGCGGCTATGTAGTTGCAAAACTCGGTATGGAAAAAGCCATTGAGATGGCTAAGAAAAATGGTGTTGCTGTTGTAGGTATGAGAAATATCTCCCACAGCGGTGCTATCGGATATTATTCTGAAATGGCAGCGAAAGAAGATTTAGTTGCGATCACATTCTGCCAATCAGACCCTATGGCAGTTCCATTTGGCGGAACAGAACCATATTATGGAACAAACCCAATCTCATTTGGTGCGCCAACAGCAGATGACAGAATTGTTGTGTTCGATATGGCTACAACAGTTCAGGCTTGGGGAAAAATTTTGGACAGACGTTCAAAAGGTTTAGATATTCCTCCAACATGGGCAGTAGATGATAAAGGGGAACCAGTTACAGATCCACATCTTGTAAATGCACTTCTTCCAATCGCAGGTGCAAAGGGATATGGTCTTATGATGATGGTGGACGTGTTCTCAGGTGTGCTTCTCGGAGTACCATTTGGAAAACATGTTAGCTCAATGTACCATGATCTTTCAGAAGGAAGAAATCTTGGACATCTTCATATCGTTATCGATCCAGAAAGATTCTGTGGTATTGAAAACTTTAAGAAATGGATGTCACAAGTCTGTGATGAATTAAATGAAATGCCAGCAGCAGAAGGCTATGGACAAGTTTACTGGCCAGGTCAAAGAGCTGTGATGAGAAGAGACAACTACTATGCAAATGGCGGAGTGGAAATCGTAGACGAGTTAGTTGAATATTTGAGAAGCGATGCAATCCATTTTGACAGATATGATCACAAAAATCGTTTCGCGGATTAGGAGATAAGAACATGTTAAAAACAGTCGTTAAAAAAGGGAATTATCATGATTCGGTTGTACTTATGCTTTTAACAAATCATATTTCTACAATCGAAGGTGTAAACAAAGCATCGATCATGATGGCTACACCTGCAAACAAAGATATTTTTAAACAAAGCGGTTTAGACACAGAAGAATTAATGGAAGCTTCAGCAAACGATATGGTTATCGTTGCTGATATTACAGAAGAATCTGTTTTAGATACGATTTTAAGTGAAACAGAAGAATTCTTCAAAAAACAATCTACAGCAAATGCAGATAAAAAAGGCGCTGAAAGTGTGAAATCTTGGGACGCAGCTCTCAGAAAAATGCCAGATGCTAACCTTGCAGTTATCTCAATCCCAGGTGCTTATGCAGCATTGGAAGCTGATCGTGCGTTGGACGAAGGTCTCAATGTTTTTATGTTCAGTGATAATGTGACTGTAGAAGACGAATTAAAATTAAAACAAAAAGCGCATGAAAAAGGACTTGCAGTGATGGGTCCTGACTGTGGTACAGGTATTATTCAAGGTGTGCCAATCGCATTTACAAATAATACTGCAAAAGGTTCTATCGGAATCATCGGTGCTTCAGGTACTGGTATTCAAGAACTTACAACAATCATCGATCGTCTTGGTGAAGGTGTTACAAATGCCATCGGTATCGGTGGACGTGACCTTAATGCTGCGATCGGCGGCATCACAATGATGGATATGATCGATGCTATGGAAGATGATGATACAGTGAAAGTACTCATTATCATTTCAAAACCACCTGCAAAAGAAGTTAGAGATAAGATTTCAGCTAGATTAAGTAACTTCAGCAAACCAGTTGTTACTTTATTCGTAGGAGAGAAACCAGAATTCCATGAAGAAAACTTCTATCACACATACACATTAGATGAAGCTGCGCGTCTTGCAGTTAGTTTAGTGCGCGGGGAAGAAGTAAAAGAAGCAACGATTGATTTAGATGAATCAGAGTTTTTCAAAGCAGAAGAAAAGAAAACGATCAAAGCATATTACTCAGGGGGAACTCTTGCAAATGAAGCAGCTATGCTTATCAAAGATGCTATGGGATGTGATGTTCCACCAGAAGATATCGAAGGATATATGCTTCAATTAGATGGAAATATCGTAGTTGATCTTGGGGATGATGTATATACACAAGGGAAACCACATCCAATGATCGATCCTGCAAAACGTATTGAATGTATGCAGGAAGCAGTAGATGATGAGTCTACAGGTGTTGTGCTTCTTGATATTATGCTTGGTTACGGTTCACATCCAGATATGGCTGGTTCACTTCTTCCAACAATCGTGGAACTTCGTGACAAGGCAGCTGCAGCAGGAAGAAAAGTATTCTTTATTGCTACAGTTTGTGGTACAAGAAAAGACTTCCAGGGATACGATGATGCTGTAAACAAATTAAAAGAAGTTGGCGTCATCGTATGTGAAAATAATAAACTGGCCTGCCGTACAGCAATCCGAGCGATCGGCAGAGATTTCACAGAACCAGTAAAAGAAATCAGAGCAAAAGAAGTAGTGGAAACAGAAAAGAATGTTCCTTCAGACAAACTTCGCGAACTTCTTTCAGAAAAACCACGTATTATCAATATTGGTCTTAAGAGCTTTGCTGAAGTGGTAGAGGAATTTGGTTGTGAAGTGGTTCAATACGACTGGATGCCACCAGCAGGCGGTAACTTAGACCTTATTAAGACACTTAATTTCCTCAGAAGTTATGAAGGAATTGACGAAAAGAACAGAGAAGTTGTTGCTAAGATCGTGGCAAGCCAACCATATCTTATCGACAACGTTCGTGCAAAAGATGTAATTCCAGAACTCAGAGAAGGAAAAGTAATTCTTCATGCAGGTCCACCTATCCGTTACGACCAGATGGTAGATCCAATCCAAGGTTCATGTGTAGGTGCTGTATTATTTGAAGAATGGGCAGATAATGAAGCAGATGCCCGAAAACTTTTAGAATCTGGTGAAGTAAAATTCATTCCATGTCATCATGTAAATGCAGTAGGACCAATGGGTGGTATCACATCACCTAACATGGCAGTTTTCGTAGTTGAAAATCAACCAGATGGAAACAGAGCTTACTGTTCAATGAATGAAGGTATTGGTAAAGTACTTCGTTTTGGGGCTTACTCAGAGGAAGTCGTTAACAGACTTCGTTGGATGAGAGATATTCTTGGACCAACATTAGGTAAAGCACTTCGTTCTATGGAAAATGGACTTGCACTTAATCCATTGATTGCGAAAGCAATTGCTATGGGTGATGAATTCCATCAAAGAAACATTGCAGCATCGCTTGCATTCTTAAAAGAAGTTGCACCAATCATCACTGCAATGGATATGGACGATAAAGACAAATATGACGTGATCAAGTTCCTTGCTGATACAGATCAGTTCTTCCTTAACATTATGATGGCAACTTCAAAAGCTGTTATGGATGCGGCTCGCACAGGTACAGATGGAACAATCGTAACGGCAATGTGTAGAAATGGTTATGAATTTGGTATCCGTATTGCCGGTATGGGTGATGAATGGTTCACAGGCCCAGTTAATATGCCAAAAGGATTATATTTCACAGGATACGATGAAGAAGATGGTTGTCCAGATATGGGTGACAGTGCGATCACAGAAACATTTGGTGTAGGAGGTATGGCTATGATCGCTGCTCCAGCAGTTACTCGTTTCGTTGGTGCAGGTGGATATGAAGATGCTCTTCGCACAAGCAACGAAATGATGGAAATCTGTATCGACAGAAATCCAAACTTTATCATTCCAACATGGAATTTCCAAGGCGCTTGTCTTGGTATTGATGCAAGACTTGTTGTTGAAAAAGGTATCACACCAGTGATCAACACAGGTATTGCAAACAAAGTTGCGGGTTACGGACAAGTTGGTGCAGGTACAGTTCACCCACCAATCAGTTGTTTTGAAAAAGCGATCGTAGCTTATGCAAAGAAACTTGGTTTTGAATTATAGGAGATGAGAGATGAATATACCTATTACTCCATTTATGTGGATAATGGCTCTTTTGCCAATTATTGTACTTTTGATCTTATTGATCAAATTCCAATGGGGCGCCACAGAGGCAGCCCCAGTTGGATTGTTGATCACAATTGTAACAGGGGTATTTCTCTACAAAGCAGACATACGACTCATAGCAGCGGAAAGTGCTAAGGGGATTTGGAATGCGTTGATCATTTTACTTATCGTATGGACGGCCATTTTGATGTATCAAGTGTCAGATGAGGCGAAAGCCTTTTTGGTCATTCGAAATGGTATGAGAAAACTTTTGCCAAACGAATTAGTTCTTGTTCTTGCAATGGGCTGGATCATTGAAAGCTTCTTGCAAGGTATTACAGGATTTGGTGTGCCAGTTGCAGTTGGAGCCCCACTTCTTATCGGTATCGGAGTTCAGCCACTTTGGGCGGTTATCATTCCGTTACTTGGACAAGCGTGGGGAAATACATTCGGAACACTTGCAGCAGCATGGGATTCTCTTGCAATGTCTGCAAATTTAACAGTAGGAAGTAAAGAATATTTTGTAACAGCTATGTGGACAGCAGTGTTCATTGCTCTTTGGAATTTTGTGGCTGGATTTGCAATGTGCTGGTTCTACGGAAAAGGGAAGGCTGTGAAAAAAGGTTTTGTGGCAGTTATGCTGATCGCGATCATCCAAGGTGGTGGTGAAATCCTGCTTAGTCAGGTAAATACAACGCTTTGTAACTTCGTTCCTGCGTGCCTTTCTATGATTGTTGTATTGTTCTTAGGAAGAACAAAACTTTATGGAGAAGCGTGGGAAATCGAAGACAGTCCAATCATGAACCGGACATTTACAGCGGCAGCAGGTGAAAAAGGGCCAGAAGATATGTCGCTTGTACAAGCGTTTGTTCCATACTTTGTACTTTCTGTTTTGACACTTGTTGTGCTTACAGTAGCACCAATCAGTAATTTCTTGAATCAGGTATCTTTCGGATTATCATTCCCAGAGACTGTGACAGGATATGGACATGTAAATGCAGCGAGTGCAGCAACATTTAAACCATTTACACATGCAAGTATGTTCTTATTGATTTCGGCACTTGCCGGACTTGTATATTACAAGAAAAAAGGATGGATCAAAGAAGGCGGCGTAAAACGTATCTTTATGAAATCTATTACGATGACGATGCCATCAGGTATTTCAGTAATTGGTCTTGTAATCATGTCTAAGATCATGGATGGAACAGGACAGACGGCAGTTCTTGCAGAAGGAATTGCAAATGTACTTGGTAAAGTGTACGTAATCCTTGCACCATTTGTAGGTATGCTTGGAACATTTATGACAGGAAGTAACATGAGTTCCAATATTTTATTTGGCGGATTCCAGGTAACAACAGCAAATCTTCTTGGAGTGGAAGCAGCGCCCGTACTTGGTGCTCAGTCAGCTGGCGGTGCTATTGGTAGTGCGATCAGCCCAAGCAAGATCATTCTTGGAACAACAACAGCGAACATTCTCGGAAGTGAGGGAGAAGTTCTTAAGAAGCTTATGGCACTTGCGATGGTATGTGCGATTGCAATTGGAATTATCGCATTCGTATTTGTAGCATTATAATTAGACGGGAGAATCATATATGGAATTTTTTAAAACGAAAGCCGGCGGTCTTACGATCGCGTTTGCCGTTATTATGATTGCTTTTGTTATGATTATGGCGGCTCTAGGGTCTGGAAATGATGTCATGTGTACAGTAGGGTTTGTACTTATTGTAGTGGCAATGCTTTACTCACCAGTAAAGGTACATATTTTTGACCGTATAAAGAAAAAATAATAGAGGAATCTTATGGATAGCAGTAAATTAAACCCTCTAAATCGTAAAGACAATGTGAAGATGCTCCGCAGACATCTTAGATTAACTCAAAGAGAGTTCATCGACCAGTTCTTATGTGATGAAAATGGAAAGGCACTTTTGAGTATTGCTACACTTTCTAACTTGGAAAGCAGCGGAGGTGCGAGATTGACAGAACTTGTTGCGATCATTTCGGAACGGTTGCATCTAGATCCCATGATCTTCTCAAAAGAACCAGACGAGTTCATGGCAACGATCGATTATGTAGTGGAAGACAAATATGTAGTATCAGAAAAGAAAAATGATACTAGTCAGCTCATCCACCGATTGACTATGTACTTGGCAGATCAAATGTTTGATGAGAAGCTAAAGAAGAACGAGCAGATTGAATCAGATCGTGTTCTCGCTGAGAAACTTGGCGTAGGAAGAACCAATATCCGTGAAGCACTTAAGGTACTTGAAGTTCTTGGGATGATTGATATTCGACCGGGACAGGGAAGTTATCTGAGCAGTGGAGAAGGGAATTTCTTCAACATTCCACTTTCATGGTCGTTGTTTATGAATGGAAATCAGACAGATGACATTGTTGAAACGAGGAATATATTAGAAGTAAAAGCTGCAGCTCTTGCGGCGACTTGCGACAAGCAGGAAAAATTAGACAGACTTGCAGAAGTTTATGGTCGTATGAAGGAGTCGTTAAAAACGCAGAATTATAAAGAATTCTTGCAGGACGATGTTGTATTTCATACATGTATAGCAGACTGTTCAGAAAATCAAGTGATATTCAGTATGCTTCAGACAATCAGTAATTTTATGAAACATATCAGCCGGACTGGTATGGTGGAAGAAGGGCAGCTTCAGGATATCTATGAAGAACATAAAGTAATCTATCAAGCAATCATGAGCAAGGATGCAAAGGTTGCAGAGAAGGCTATGGATGAACATCTCCAGAAGTCTGCAAAACGATATAAGTATTAATATTGAACACCCATCTCTAAAGGTGTATGATAAGAACATGCATAATTTGTGCATGTTCTTTTTTTATTCTCGGTCGTTCGACCAATTATTCCATTTTAAAAATTTTTATCAGAGAGGAGGCGATTAAATCAATAGTTGATTGACACCAAATGCGACACCAAATATAATATAAGGAGGAAGAGACTTAATGTCAAAATGGGAGAAACTATTAATGAGAATCAAATCTCTTGATAAAAATTTGAGATTTGAGGAATTAAGAAAAGTATTGGAAGCATATGGATATGAGATGAGTATGCCAAGAAGTGGGAGTAGTCATGCTACTTTTAGAAAAACAGGGAATCGTTCTGTTACGATTCCTATAGGTGATCCAATTAAAGTTGTGTATGTAGAATTTGTAAAATCTGTAATTGAACAGGAGGAAAAGAAGCATGAAAACAGTTGAATATTATATGAGTTTGCCGCACCGATTAGAAATTATTCCTGATACAGAAGAAGGAGGATATGTTGCGGTATATCCGGAACTTCCGGGATGCCTTACTTGTGCGGATACAATGGAAAAATTATTGGAAAATGTAATTGATGCCAAACGCGCATGGATTGAAGCAGAATTGGAAATGGGTATGGATATTCCCGAACCAGACAGATTGTTAGAGTATTCTGGTCAATTTAAATTGCGTTTGCCAAAGAGTCTTCATAAGCAATTAGCTGAAAATTCTAAACGTGAAGGAATAAGTATGAACCAATATTGTGTGTATCTTTTGGCGCGAAATGATGCTTTACATTCAATGGAAAAATAAGGAGAGAAGATTATGACCAAAAAATTATTTCTTCAGGCAATCATGAAATTTACATTAGGTGTAATTCTTGTAGGACTTCTTGTTTTCCTACCAGCTGGAACTTTTAATTTCTGGAACGGTTGGTTATTTATGGGAATTCTTTTTGTTCCGATGTTCGGTGCGGGACTCGTTATGATGGCGAAAAATCCAGATCTTCTAAAGAAGCGTCTGAATGCAAAAGAAAAAAGAGAAGAACAAAACATGGTAGTTAAATTAAGCGGTTTGATGTTCCTGGTTGGGTTTATTGTAGCAGGTTTAAACTATCGTTTTGGATGGCATATGTTACCAAAAGGTGTTTCCATAGGAGCAGCAGTGGCCTTTTTATTTGCGTATATAATCTACGCAGAAGTACTTCGAGAAAATACATACTTGTCTCGAACAATTGAGGTTCAGGAAAATCAGAAAGTAATCAGTACGGGTTTGTATGGGATTGTGAGACATCCAATGTACAGTGCAACATTGTTATTATTTATGGTGATGCCGATTGTACTGGGATCAATTATTTCTTTTGTAATATTTCTTGTTTATCCTATTATCATTTCCAAGAGAATCAAAGACGAAGAAAAGTTTCTTGAGGAAGAATTGGAAGGATATCGTGAGTATACGGAGAAAGTGAAGTACAGACTAATCCCATTTGTATGGTGATTTGAGGAAAGTGGAGGAAAAACGATGCCATTTAATCAGTTATATGAAGAATATTTTCCGTTTTGGAATAAAATAAGTGATGACGATAAGAATTTTTTGTGCCAGAATTCTTCGGTGGTACATTTTGAAAAAGCACAAGCTGTTCATAACAATACAGGATGCTCAGGTTTATATATCGTAAAGAGTGGGAAATTGCGTCTATATATGCTTTCAGAAGATGGAAGAGAAATCACATTATATAGATTATCACCAGGGGATATCTGTATGCTGTCTGCTTCGTGTGTGTTACAAAGTGTAACTTTTGATGTTTATGTGGATGCGGAAGTTCCAAGTGATTGTTATATGATAAGCGGGATGGCGTTTCATGCCGTTAGTGAACGTGTTCTGGAAGTAAAAAACTTTGCTCTCGAAACTGCAGTTCAAAGATTTTCCGATGTAATGTGGATCATGCAGCAAATTGTGTTTATGAGTATGGATAAACGACTTGCAATATTTCTACTCGATGAGGTTGTAGAAAATAAAACTGATATGGTTACAATGACCCATGAAGAGATAGCACGTCATATGGGAACCGCAAGGGAAGTGATTACAAGAATGTTGAAACGTTTTTCATCTGATGGATGGGTAGAAGTAAAGCGAAAAGGAATTAGAATTATTGATAAAAAGAAGTTACAGGATATTGCTTATTAGGTAATAGACGCACCAGATAAAATCTCAAAAGTTTGAGGGAAATGTAGGATGAAATTAAGAACAAAGGCCTTATTGGCAGTAATTATAGGAAACTCAATCTTTGGGTTCAGTTTCCTATTTTCAAAAATTGCATTAGAATTGACGATACCAAGCGTTATGCTGGCGGTTCGTTTTACAGTCGCTTTTCTTGCTTTGAATGTAGTGGTCATAATAGGAAAGCTGACGAAAAAGTTTGATTTTTCTTTAAAAAATAAACCATTAAAAGATGTACTGCTGTTGGCACTGTTTCAACCATGCATTTATTTCATTGCAGAAAGTTATGGAATTAAATATACGTCTTCTGCTTTTGCAGGGACAATTATTGCTATCATTCCAATTGCAGGTATTTTGTGTGACAGATTTATCATGCATACGAAAGTGTCGAAGAAACAAGTGATGTGTTCTGTTGGATCAGTAATAGGTGTAATACTTACAACGCTAGGTGCAGAAGATATGAAATCATCTCTTATCGGATTACTTTTATTATTAATAGCGGTTTGTGGTGGAGCATTATTCTATGTATTTAGTAAAAAATCCAGCGAACACTTTAATCCATTAGAAAGAACTTACATGATGTTTGCAGTTGGCTGCGTCACCTTTGTGATGTTCGCGTTAGTGGAATGCCGTGGACAATATGCGACACTGATTCTGCCAGCAGTTAGCAATATAAGCTTTTGGGGCTGCATCCTATACTTATCTGTTGTATCATCAGTGATTGCTTTTATGACACTCAACTTTGGAAGTCCTCATGTGTCAGTTTCGGAAGCATCAATCTATGCAAATCTGACTACAGTGATTTCAATTGTAGCGGGGGTTGTATTTGTGCATGAAACATTTACTTTATGGCAATTCATTGGTGCAGTGATGATTATTGGAAGTGTCTATGTATCTTCTGCAAACTTGAAATTGAAACGAAAATAGAATATAAATAAAAAAAGAAAAATCTCGCAATTGCGAGATTCTTTCGTTTAATACATAATAACTGCTCTTACAGGACAAACAGGACTGCAATATCCACACGTCAAACATTTTTCATGATCCACCATAGCGAGTCCATTTTCTGGACTATAATAAATCGCTCCTGCTGGACACGCCGCCTTGCAGGCACCACAGCCTTCGCAGTCTTCATGATTAATATGAACTTTTTTCTTTGAAATGTCTGGGTTATAATCAGCATCCATGTTTCCGGAAAGATAAGAAAGAAGATCATCAACTTCTCTTATTTTCCCAAATCCGATCATGACCGAATCAATTTCAGGCTTTGAGAAGATGTAGTCTAAAGCTTCTTGGTAATGTCCAGTGAGACCTCCGCCCCCAAAGACTTTCATAGAAAACACACCTTTTCCGGCATCAGAACATGCTTTAATGGCATCCATCATCTCTTCTTTAGTAGCAAACTGATCGCCTTTTCGGATTCCCAAACTTGCATAATTGATAAGTGGAAACACTACATCCAACTCTGGAATAGAGGCGGCAGCTTTAGTGATATCTACGTGATGAGTGGAAAGACCGATGGCACGTACGAGACCAGCATTTTTTGCATCTGTCAATGCTTCCCAGGCACCTTTGCGTTCTTCCAACTGGCCGGAGCGGACTTCGTGCATAAGGAAGATATCGATTGCACCACGATTCAATTCCTTGCGGGCTTCGTGAATGGCTTCCATCATTCCATCGTAATCATCACACAATGATTTTGAGCAGATGACAACGTCGCTAAATTCTCCGTCTTTTAAAGCAGTACTAATATATGGATAAGCGCGGTAATACTGCGCTGTGTCTATGAAATTTATCCCGTGGCGAAATGCATATTTGATGATTTCAGCACCTTCTTCTACAGGCAAAGCTAACTGGCTTGGTCCGATAGGAAGGACGCCAAATCCAACTCGACTCACTTCAATTCCTGTATTTCCTAAAAAAACCTTTTGCAAAATATCATCCTCCGATTGTCAAAAGCTTACCTATGATTATAGAATAAGAAAAAAAAGGTTTCAAGGAGAAGTAGTAATTATAAAAAATCCTTGAAATTACCTCCTATTTGTGATAGAGTAATCGGCAAGGAAAATTTTCGAAAGCAAATAGGAGGAGAAAAAATGGCGCAGAGAAAAGACATCAAAAAAGTGTTAATTATCGGTTCAGGTCCTATTATTATCGGTCAAGCTTGTGAATTTGATTACTCAGGTACACAGGCCTGTAAAGCATTGAGAAATTTAGGATATGAAATTGTTTTAGTTAATTCAAACCCTGCAACTATTATGACTGACCCTGAAATTGCTGACGTTACTTATATTGAACCACTTAACGTGGAACGCATTGAGCAGATCATTGCGAAAGAAAGACCAGATGCCTTATTGCCTAATTTGGGAGGACAATCCGGTCTTAATTTATGTTCAGAATTAGCTGAAGCAGGTGTGTTAGATAAGTACAACGTGGAAGTAATTGGTGTTCAAGTAGATGCAATCGAACGAGGAGAAGACAGAATCGAATTCAAGAAGACAATGGACAGTCTTGGAATCGAGATGGCAAGAAGTGAAGTTGCTTATACAGTAGAAGAAGCCCTTGCAATTGCAGATGAATTGGGTTATCCAGTAGTACTTCGTCCAGCTTACACAATGGGTGGAGCAGGCGGTGGTCTTGTTTATAATAAAGATGAACTTGCAACAGTATGTGCGAGAGGTCTTCAAGCCAGCCTTGTAGGGCAGGTTCTTGTAGAAGAATCAATCCTCGGATGGGAAGAATTAGAGCTTGAAGTAGTTCGTGATGCAGAAGGAAATATTATCACAGTATGTTTCATTGAAAATATTGACCCACTTGGTGTTCATACAGGGGACTCATTCTGTTCAGCTCCAATGCTCACAATTCCAGAAGCAACACAAAAGAGATTAGAAGAAAAATCTCACAGAGTAGTAGATTCAGTACAAGTAATCGGTGGATGTAACGTACAATGGGCTCACGATCCAAAAACTGACAGAGACATCATCATTGAAATCAATCCAAGAACATCTCGCTCTTCAGCACTTGCATCAAAAGCAACTGGATTCCCAATCGCTTTAGTATCAGCAATGCTCGCAACAGGATTGACACTCAAAGACATTCCATGTGGCAAATACGGAACACTTGATAAATACGTTCCAGATGCAGATTATGTAGTAATTAAGTTTGCTCGCTGGGCATTTGAAAAGTTCAAAGGTGTTCAAGATAAATTAGGTACTCAGATGAGAGCCGTTGGTGAAGTTATGAGTATCGGTAAAACATACAAAGAAGCTTTCCAAAAAGCAATCAGAAGTTTGGAAACAGGACGTTATGGTCTTGGTTATGCAAAAGATTTTAATACATTGACAAAAGCAGAACTTCTCAGAAGACTTGCAACTCCATCAAGTGAACGTCATTTCTTAATGTATGAAGCACTTCGTAAAGGTGCAACAGTAGAAGAAATTCACAATCTCACAAAAGTAAAAGCTTGGTTCATTGAACAAATGAAAGAGTTAGTGGAAGAGGAAGAAACACTTAGTGCAAGTAAAGGTCAGCTCCCATCAGATGAAGCACTGATTGCAGCAAAGAAAAATGGTTTTGCGGATAAATATTTGAGCAAAATCTTAGAAGTTCCAGAACAAGAAATCCGTGAAAAGAGAATTGCGCTTGGTATGGAAGAAACATGGCAACCAGTACATGTTAGTGGTACCCAAGATAAAGCGTACTACTATTCAACATACAATGCAGAAGATAAGAATCCAATCAACACGGAAAGACCAAAAGTGATGATTCTTGGCGGTGGTCCTAACAGAATCGGACAAGGTATCGAGTTCGACTATTGTTGTGTACATGCATCACTTGCACTTCGCCAATTAGGATTTGAAACGATCATCGTAAACTGTAACCCAGAAACTGTTTCGACAGATTACGATACATCAGATAAACTCTACTTTGAACCACTTACATTGGAAGATGTTCTTAGTATCTATAAGAAAGAACAGCCAGTAGGTGTGATCGCACAGTTTGGTGGACAAACACCTCTTAACCTTGCAGCAGATCTTGAAAAGAATGGCGTGAAGATCCTCGGCACACCACCTGCGGTAATTGATCTCGCAGAAGACCGTGATCTTTTCCGTGAAATGATGGATAAACTTGAAATTCCAATGCCAGAATCAGGAATGGCTGTTAATGTAGATGAAGCAGTAGAAATCGCAAACAGAATCGGTTATCCAGTTATGGTTCGTCCTTCTTATGTACTTGGCGGACGAGGCATGGAAGTTGTGTTTGATGAAGAAAACCTTGTAAAATACATGAACGCAGCTGTAGGTGTAACTCCAGACAGACCAATTCTTATCGATAGATTCCTGAACCACGCGTTAGAGTGTGAAGCAGATGCTATCTGCGATGGTACACATGCATTTGTTCCTGCAGTAATGGAACATATCGAACTTGCAGGTGTACACTCAGGTGACTCAGCTTGTGTAATTCCTTCAAAACACATTTCAGAAGAAAATGTAAAAACAATCAAGGAATATACAAGAAGAATTGCAGAAGAAATGCACGTTCAAGGTCTTATGAATATGCAATATGCGATCGAAAACGATAAAGTATATGTATTAGAAGCAAACCCAAGAGCTTCTCGTACAGTGCCACTCGTATCAAAAGTATGTGGTATCCGCATGGTTCCACTTGCAATTGAAATCGTAACATCAGAATTGACAGGAAAACCTTCTCCAGTACCAGAATTAAAGGAAAAGAATATTCCATTCTATGGTGTAAAAGAAGCGGTATTCCCATTTAATATGTTCCAGGAAGTAGACCCAATCCTTGGACCAGAAATGCGTTCAACAGGTGAGGTTCTTGGTTTGTCAAAATTCTATGGCGAAGCATTCTTCAAGGCACAGGAAGCAACTCAGTCAAAACTTCCTATGAGCGGAACAGTTCTGATTACAGTAAATGATAAAGATAAAGAAGAAATGATCGAAGTTGCCAGAGACCTTAAGGCAGCAGGATTTAAGATTGTTGCAACTAAGGGAACACAAAAGGCGTTGGCAGATGCAGAAATCGTTTCCGAATTTGCTTATAAGTTAAACGAAGGAAGACCAAATATCATTGACTTTATGACAAATGGAAAGATCGATCTTATGATCAACACACCAGCAACTGGTGACCAACATGAAGATGACAGTGATCTTCGTAAGACAGCGATCAAGAAAAAGATTCCATACATCACAACTATTGCGGCAGCGAAAGCAACAGCAGACGGTATCAAATCAATGAATAAACCTGGATGTGGTGATGTGAAATCATTACAAGAATTACACGCTCAAATTACAGATAAATAAAAATATGGTTGAATCCTTCCCGCAAGAAAAGGCGGGAAGGATTTTTGTGTTCTTATTGCCGGATAAAGGAATTGTGTAATAGATAAATCTTTGTTACAATAGTATGGCAAGTACTAAAAGAAATGAGAAAACTATGAGTAAGATATTTTATTTAATGGGAAAGAGTGCTTCAGGTAAGGACTCCATTTACAAAGAAATCAAAGAGCAGATACCGGAATTGAAAACGATCGTGATTTATACCACACGTCCTATCCGTCATGGAGAAACGGATGGAGTAGAATATCATTTTGTGGACGAAGCTAAACTGCAGGAATTCCAGAAAGAGGGAAAAGTAATTGAACTTCGCGCTTACAATACAATACACGGCGTTTGGAAATATTTTACGGTAAATGATGGGCAGTTTGATGCAGACGATAACTATCTTGCCATTGGAACATTGGAATCTTACAGAGGAATGCGTGAACATTTGGGAGAAGAACGACTTGTTCCTATCTACATAGAAGTAGAAGATGGCGATCGACTGGAAAGGGCTTTAAAAAGGGAACGTAAACAAGCGGAACCAAAATACGAAGAACTGTGCAGAAGATTTCTTGCAGACGCAGCGGATTTTTCCGAAGAAAAATTAAAAGAAGCTGGGATTACTCATAAGTTTTTAAATGA
>JAZQMU010000061.1:0-5975 GCA_045543595.1 Faecalimonas sp. | reverse complement strand
AAAATGGCAACTATCAGCTGTCCTACATTATGAAACACACCGCCAGCCATACTAATGCCAAATATACTGAACTTATCTGTTTTTTTCAAAAGTGTCATAACAGTCAAACTTAAAAGTCCACCTGCCATACTGTAAATTATACTAAACAGATTTCCAAAGATAAAACCAGCCAAAATTACACGTACAACCGATAAAATATAAGCTTCTTTTGTACTCATTTTAAAAAGAGCAATGATTATGATAAGATTGGCTAATCCTAATTTTATCCCTGGTATTCCGAAATTGATCGGAATCAAAGTTTCTACGTAACTAAATATCAAAGCCAAAGCTGTAAACACACCGAAATATGCCACTCTTGTCTTCATGATGCACTCCTACTGAACCACTGCATCTAATTCATTCGCTTTACCTTCCGTGATAGTAACCACAACTTTATTAGGTAAACATACAATGGTTTCTCCATTTTTTGAAATTGGAATATGATCTACACAAATCTGATCTGGACAATCCGCTTCATACATATTGGCTTCTCCATTCTCTATGATCAGCACATTCGTGTCATAAATCAAAACTTCTTGATTCTCATATAACGCATACTCGCCGTACATCTTACCATCTACTTCTACCACAACAGTTCCCGCTTCTTTTTGACCGAGCATACTATATACAACAAGTCCTCCTATTGCTATTATTACAATAGACAGAACTAAAACAATATCCATCTTTTTTAATTTCATAGCGCTACCTCTCCCACTCATTCTAGCATAACACTTTTCAAGATGCAACCACATGTTCGATTGTTTGTTCGACTTCTCTGTGCTATACTCATGATAATCTCAGGAGGTATTTTATGAAAAAAATACACACACTATCCCTATTATTAATGATCTGTATCTTGTTATGCGGGTGCTCTGTTCAAAACAATGAACCAATTTCCCGCACAGCAATTTATTTTGATACAGTCATCTCAATAAAACTATATGATTCACAGGATCAAAGCATCTTAGACCGTTGCTTTGATTTATGTGAAGAGTTTGAAAATAGAATCAGCCGCACTATAGAATCAAGTGAGATTTCACAGATCAACAATGCAAAAGGAAATCCTGTCACTGTTTCGGATGAAACAATTGAACTCTTAGAACAAGGAATATATTATTCTGAATTGACGAATGGAGCTTTTGATATCAGTATCGCACCACTAAGTGAACTTTGGGATTTAAAAAATAACCCTGGTGAATTACCAGCCGAGTCAGACATTATCGAAGCGCTTTCTCATGTTTCTTATAAGAATATTTTGGTCAAAGGTAATACAGTTACCTTACTTGATCCAGATATGGCTATTGATTTGGGCGGAATTGCCAAAGGATATATGGCAGATCAACTAAAATCATTTCTGATTGATGAAGGCATAGAGAGTGCATTAATTGATCTTGGTGGAAATCTATTGGCAATAGGCTCTAAACCTGATAACAGCAGTTTTACTATCGGTATCAAAAAACCGTTTGATGATTCAAAGATGATTTCAACAGAATCTATCGAGGATCTTTCTGTTGTAACTTCTGGATGTTATGAACGATACTTTGAAATTGATGATACACTTTATCATCATATTTTAGATACCCGTAACGGTTATCCATGTGATAATGGTCTATACAGCGTAACCATTTTTTCAAAGAACTCTGTAGATGGGGATGCACTTAGCACATCTTGTTTCGCACTTGGACTTGATGAAGGAATAAAATTGATTGAATCCATTCCTGATATAGATGCATTGTTTGTAACAGATGAATACGAAATCATTGACACACGTAAATAGAGGTATACCAAACAGGTATACCTCATTTTTTTACTATATTTCTCTTGTATATTTTGTGAGCCATTCTTTTTCTTCTTCGTTGAGATAAGGTGACACTTTTTCATAAACTGCTTTGTGGTAAGCATTCAAATATTTTTTATCCGTATCTGTCATGAGTTCTGGCACGATTGCATCTAAGTCCATAGGTATAAATGTAATCGTTTCAAAATACATAAACTGACCAAATCCATTCTTTTCACCTTTACGCACAAGAAGCTCATTTTCCAGACGAATTCCATGAGAACCTTCCACATAGAAACCTGGTTCATCTGTTAAAATCATGCCCTCTTCTAATCTTTGTGGTGCTTTTCTATATTGCCATGCAAAATTAGCTGGACCTTCATGAATATTCAAAAGATAACCAACACCATGTCCTGTACCGTGATTAAAATCAATTCCTCTATCCCAGAATGGTTGTCTTGTAAGAATATCTAAGTTTTGACCACTGCAACCGTAAATGAACTTTGCATTTGCGAGACGAAGGTTTGCCATTGCAACTAAAGTAAAATGTTCTTTAATTTCTTGTTTTACTTCACCTAAAGCGTAAGTTCTTGTGATATCTGTAGAACCTTCCAAATAACCGCTTCCAGTGTCTGTTAAGAACAATTCTCCTTCTGAAAGACGAACATTTGATTCTTCAGATGCTGAATAGTGACACATTGCTGCATGTTCTCCAAAAGCACAAATTGGTGAAAAACTTGGTTGAACAAAATTACCAAGTTCGGCACGAAGTCCATCTAGCTTCACTGGTGCATTAAGCTCTGTGATTTCTTCGGTCTTATAGTTTTCTTTCAACCATTTCATGAATCGTACATGGGCCACACTGTCTTTAATCTGAGCCTTCTTAATGTTTGCAATCTCCACATCATTTTTCATGGCTTTCATCAAAACTTCTGGATTATCTGCCTCTACTCTTGCAACCTTTTCCGGTATGTTTTTGTAAAGTCTGTAGTTCAGCGCTGCAGGATCAAATAAAACAACTTCCTCTTCATGAATCACTTTAATATCATCATAAATCTGATTATATGGCTTGAACACCACACCGTCAGCTTCTAACATAGTTTTCAACTCTAATGAAAATTTGCTTTCGTCAACGTAGAAATACATTTTGTCCATCGTAATGATTGCATAGCTTAATAATAATGGGAAATATGCAACATCATCACCACGTACATTTAAAATCCAGCAAATATCATCTAATGTTGTAAGAATATGAGCTGTCGCTTTCTTGTCTTTCATCACTTTACGGATGTCAGCCAACTTATCTGCCGTTGACTTTCCTGTATATTCTAATCCCAATGCAAATACTGGTTTTTTTGACAACTCTGGTCTATCAGACCATACAGCATCTACAAGGTCGTAGTCGGCTACGATTTCTCCCTTCTTATCTTCCATGATCTTTTCATAGGCTTTTCCGCTTCCAACTGAGATGACACGACCATCAAATCCGAGCTTTCCGCCTTCTGGAATGACTTTTTCCAAATATTCATTGATTGTTGGAACCTCTGGTTCACCCATCTTCATAAGTCCAACAGTAGTTCCTGCAAGCTGTTTAGGTGCCTGAACAAAATAACGTCCGTCTGTCCAAAGATACGCCTCATCTTTTGTTACCACTGCAGTTCCTGCTGAACCAGTAAAACCTGTCATATATGCTCTTGCTTTAAAATAGTCTCCTACGTACTCACTTTGATGAAAATCCGCTGTTGGAATGATATAAGCATCAATATTATTTTCCTCCATGAGTTTACGGAGCGCTATTACTCTCTCTGGAATATTCATATTATTTTCCTCCTAAAATTGATAGGTCTATTATAACAAAAAAATCCGAGAGTGTATACACTCCCGGATCATGAAACTTTTTGGATTATTTTGAAATAATCTTCTTTGGACATTTATCTGCACATAAACCACAGTTAGTACATTTTTCTGGATCAATGTGAGCAATGTTATTTGTAACTGTAATAGCACCTGTTGGACATACTTTTGTACACATCATACAGCCGATACAACCAACTTTACAAGCTTTCATTACATCTTTACCTTTATCTTGTGAGTTACATTGAACTAATACTTTTTGTTCATATGGAACTAATTCAATCAAGTTCTTTGGACAAGCAGCGATACATTTTCCACATGCTTTACAAGCTTCTTTGTCAACTACAGCAACACCATCAACTACGTGGATTGCATCAAATGGACAAGCTTTTACGCATGAACCGTAACCCATGCATCCATAATTACAAGATTTTGGACCTCCGTTTTGAACGAATGCCATCATCTTACAATCTTCAATGCCGATATATTTGTAATCTTGACTTGCTTTATCACATGTACCTGCACATTTAACAAATGCTACTTTACGAACTGTTTCTCCAGCTTCCATTCCCATGATTTCAGCGATTTTAGCTGCAACCGGTGCCCCACCTACTGGACATCCGCCAACTTCAGCTTCACCTTTAACGATTGCAGCTGCAAGACCTGAACATCCTGCATAACCACAACCACCACAGTTGTTTCCTGGAAGCACTCCACCAATAGCCTCTTCTCTAGGATCTACTTCTACTGCAAATGCTTTTCCAGCGATTCCAAGGAAGACACCAATGAATAAACCTACGCCACCAACGATTGCAGCAGCAATAATAATTCCTGTCATACTTATATCCTCCTAAATTAATCCTGAGAATCCAAAGAATGCAATCGCCATAAGTCCTGCTGTAACAAGAACGATTGGAGTTCCTTTGAATGCTTCTGGAACATCATTGTGTTCAATTTTTTCACGAATACCTGCCATGAGTACGATTGCGATCGTAAAACCAACAGCTGTACCCACACCATAGATAAGACCTGTGAAAATTCCGTATCCTTTTTGTGTAATTGTGATTGCTGCACCTAATACTGCACAGTTTGTTGTGATAAGTGGTAAGAACACACCAAGTGCTTGATATAACGAAGGTACTGCCTTCTTCAAGAACATTTCAACAAATTGTACTAACGCTGCGATAACAAGGATAAATACGATTGTTTGTAAATATTCAAGACCTGTTGGTACAAGAATAAATTTTTGAATAACATTTGTAACAAGTGAAGCGATTGCAATAACGAAGATTACAGCTCCACCCATACCAGCTGCTGTATCTACTTTTTTAGATACACCAAGGAATGGACAGATACCCATGAATTGGCTAAGTACAACGTTATTTACAAGTGCTGCACCAACAGCAATAAGTAATAATTCTCCCATTTTGCACTCCTCCTATTCTGTCTTTCCGCCACATGGATTGCCACAGTTTCCACAACCATCAGCACATCCACCTGATTTTTTAACCTCTTTACCTTTCTTAGCTGCTTTTGCTTTTACATAGTTTTGTGCTGCTACTAAGCAAGATAATACGAAGAACGCACCTGGAGCTAAGATAAAGATCGTTACTGGTTCATAAGATGCTGGCATAATTTGGAAACCAAATACTGTACCTGCACCGATAATTTCTCTCACGATACCGATTGATGTAAGACCTACAGTGAATCCAAGACCCATACCAACACCATCGAAGATTGATGGAAGAACAGGATTCTTAGATGCATAACTTTCTGCACGACCTAATATGATACAGTTTACTACAATAAGCGGAATATACACGCCTAGTGCAGCAGATAGACTCTGTAAATACGCTTGCATCAAGAAATCTACCACTGTTACAAGTGAAGCAACAATAACAATATATGCAGGCATACGAACACCATTTGGAATGATTTTACGAAACAATGAAATCAATAGATTCGATAAAATCAAGACCACGGTTGTTGACAATCCCATTCCAAGACCATTAATTGCAGAAGATGTAACTGCAAGCGTTGGACACATACCAAGCATTAAAACAAATGTTGGATTTTCTTTTACAATGCCATTATTTAAACGTTCTAAATATTTTTTCATTCTTCTTCACCTCCTAATTCTGTTCGGAAGTAATAGAGTGCCGCATTGCATCCATTGGCCATTGCCTCGGAAGTAATCGTAGAACTGGTAATAGATTCAATCTCATTGTCAGCGGTTGCTTTCTGTTTCACAACCGTAAAGGAATTAACTTTCTTGCCTTCAAACTGACTATAAAATTCTTTCTCT
>JAZQMU010000060.1:0-5062 GCA_045543595.1 Faecalimonas sp. | reverse complement strand
CGTCCTGCCACAGAAAGTGGTCTGTCCATCCATGTAGAAAGGATTGCTCCACCGTATGTCTCTGTATTTAACTGACGGTATCCTCCCACTTCCATCTCAGCGTTTGGTTTTAAGCGGAATCCTGGGAAATCACCGTGTGATGCTGCAATACGGAATCCATCTTCTGCCTTAAATTCTTCACCTACTGTAAATGCAAAAATTGTGGAACCATGGTGTTCCAATACATATTTTCCACCTTTCACAAGATTCCAGTTATCTTTTAAATGTAATTCCTCAAAACCATTTGCGAGAAGTTCTTCTTTTGTTGCTGCAACTGCATGGAATTGAGAAGTTGCTTTTTCTAATAATCCAAATAATTTTTCAATACGATTCATTCGTTTCACTCCTTAATTTTCACTACTTTTCATGATACTTGTTCCCTAGTTAAAAGTCAACTTTTCAACTAATAGGAATGTTATTTTGCCACGCTTTCTGTTATAATATCCGATATGAGAAAATGAACCTTCAGGAGATTACTTTATGCAAACAAACTCATTAGTAACTGAACCAGTTTCTAAACTGTTTTTCCGTTACCTTGTTCCTGCCATTATGGCGAACATGGTAACTTCCATATATGTTTTAGCTGATACGATCATCATCGGAAAAGGAATCGGCATTGATGCGATGGCAGCTTTAAATATTATCTTGCCGCTATTCAACCTGTTCTTTGGATTTGGACTTTTGTTTGGCGTAGGCGGCTCTGTTCTCATGTCTATCTCGCGAGGAAAAGGTGATATAAAAACAGGAAAACGTTACTTTACAGCTGCGGTAGTACTCAATGTGATTACCTGTATTATCACAACAATTTTGTTATTTGTCTTTTTAAAACCAATCGTGACATTTCTTGGTGCAACAGATGTAACTATGCCTTATGTGCTGGATTATGCACCTTATGTCATTGGCGGACTTAGTGTTTTCGCATTTTCATCGCTTCTACAGACATTTGTCAGAAATGACGGCGCTCCAAAACTTGCAATGGCGGGCGTTATTGCTGGAGGGGTTTTGAACGTAATTTTAGATATCGTATTTGTATACCCACTTCATATGGGTATGGCAGGTGCCGCGATCGCAAGCGTGATTGGCTCTGCCACAACTGTTATCATACTACTCTCACATTTTTTCTCGAAATCAAACGGACTTACATTCCTGTGGGAAGGGATTTCTTTTTTCCATATCAAGAATATCCTTGCCACTGGTTTTACAAGCTTCCTAGTAGAAGTCACATCCGGGCTTGTGATGTTTGTATTTAACATTCAGCTTTTAAAATATGTAGGAGACATCGGTGTAAGTATGTATGGGGTAATTACCAATACTGCTATTATCGTCACATGCCTTTCCAATGGTATCAATCAGGCAGCACAGCCGATCATTTCTACAAACCACGGTGCTGGATTATCGGAACGTATCTATGCTGTAAGAAAACTGGGACTCAAAACAGCACTTATTATCTGTGCTATTCCAGCAATATTAGGTCTTGTTGCTCCGAATATGTTTACTTACATTTTCTTGAATCCGAGTGCTGAGATTTTGGGATTATCTCCAGTTGCGATCCGTACATATTTCGTTGGATTTTTTGTAACAGGAATCAACATGTTTATCGTTGGTTATTTCCAATCTACTGTAAAACCTCAGATTTCTCTGCTACTTTGCCTTTTAAGGGGATGTGTGCTCAGCATCATTTTCGTTATGATCCTTGCACCTCTTCTTGGCGTAGTTGGTATCTGGGCTTCTGTTCCACTCGGTGAATATGTAACTTTATTTGTCGCTTTATATTTTCTCAAGAAACCAAAGAAGGAGGTTCATGCATGATTGCTCTCGAATTAACAGAAGTAAAAGAATGTATGGGTAAATTGCTGCTTTCCGAATTATTTGATCCATTTTATTTTATCGAAGGTGAAATTGTAACTTTCGGAACTTTCACTTTGGACGGTTATCTAAAAAAAGATTTTTTTGAGAAAGAAGAAGCACCAGACCGCGAATATGCTTTATGGAAAGATGTGCGTGAATACTGTTTTTCTCTGATCAAAGGAAAACGCACTCCTCTTAGCTTTAAATTCATTTTAGGACTATCTGATTCTAATATCGAAAAATTGCTTCTTCAGCAAGAACTGGATTTCAAATCACAAGATGTGCGTGGATTATATATCAACCTGAAATACGATGGGCAGAAACTACTCTGTACAACAGGTACTGCCATGAATCTGTTTACCATGGATAAATCTCTGGAACAAGCTTGGGATAAGATGGTACAGAAGTTTTTTACACAGAAAGAGATTGCTTATGAATTACTGTAGAGAAAGTATTCCTTTTCAGGAATATGTAGATGATTTTGGAATTTCATATATTGCGGAATTTGCCAAGGCCTGCAAAGAAAATATTGTGATCAGCGGTGTTAAAAATTGTTTCGTTGTAAAATGTCCTCTTTATCTGGAGGGTGAAGTCAAAACACTACCAATTCTCTTTCAAAATAAGGAAAATGATATGTATGAATATACACGTGGTGATGTAACATTCTCTTTTGAGAGTGTTGCTGAATTGAAGAAGCAATTGACGGACGCACTTCGATTTATAAGATTCCGTAATAAGAACTCTGAACACATGCTTTATGGTATGGAATTACAATTGCCATTCTATGATACAACATGCTATACATTCTCAATTACTCCGATTGTGACAGGAACATATAATATCGCATGCCTTGAAACTGGGATGGAAATATCCGTACCAAATCTACATACAAGATATGGCGTGCAATGTTTTTTCGATTTGCTGAAAATGGTGTATATAAATTAAGAGATATCAAATTTGGCTTTGATATCTCTTTTTCGCTATTCAGACAAAAGTTTTTTCTGTTCTTTTTCAATTTGTTGGATAATATAATTGTTACCAAAACCTTTTTCATTGCTTTCTCTCCTTTTTCTTTTAAGATAATGTACCATTGTATCCTTTCTGTATCCTTCTCTGATAAATTTATTAACAAAAAAAGTTATGCTCCCTCGAGCATAACTTCTCTTTATTTGCTTTTCCGTTCAAAGAACTCATCGCAAAACATATTCCATTTTATGTCGTACTCTTCTTGGCTAAGAATTTCCAAATCGTATGGTGTAATAACATTTCGTTTCACTGCCTCATTTACAAACTCATATAACCACTTATCTCCTGGAACGACAATTCCCTTTATGTACTTAAACCCTTTATCTATCGCTATTGATAATCTTGTGTGTCCATCCATTGAAATATATCTATCACCATACTCAACCAGTGGAATGATTATATCCTCTTCTCGCTGTATAAAACTACTTACTGCTTCTTTTTTTATCGAACTCACATAAAATTGCGATGGTTGTATTTTATCTATCTGTACATCAATTGTTGGGATTATTTCGTATTCTGCGACAACATTTCTTTTTTCATTGTAAAACTTTGATATATGCTCTGCATAAAAACGAAATTCATCAATGACTTCTCTATAATACCTCTCATCTCCTCGGATTATCGCTTCGAAATTTGAAATAATCTCAACTTCGTACATAAGAAGATCATTCACTACAAATGCACCATGCTGACATAGTACTTTCTCAGAAAATCTAGTATCTTCATATGAATCTATTCTCTTAATTATTATTTCCACGATTTCCTCCTCCGATAGCCTACTCACCTTTATTCCTGAATAAAGCCAATTTATTGTTAGCGTGTTATCGTCAAACAATAGAATGACGGTCTCTCAGGATACATTTTATCTGGAGTATTCCAGATTTCAGCAGTGTCTATCTCCTTAATATGATCCGTTGTCAGTTCATTAATAGAAATTGTTTTTTTGTGAATAAATGGTCTGTCTTCATATTCGTAATAATCCATCAGCCATACGTGCCAAAATTCAATTTCATCTGATTTTTGAAGTGCAGTTCTTATGTATTCAATCATTTGCTTTGCTCTGCCATCCGTATAATTCCATTCAAGATAAACACCATAATTCTTAGTTGTATAATCTTTGACATTTGCAAAGGGAATCAGAAAATAATTATCATCTGCATCACCATCATATATCACACCAGTATCTATATTTATATGCATTGGATAATCTTGTGACGGTGCAAACTCTTGCAATGGCATATCTGAAGCAATAAATTTGCAAACACTCATACACTCACACTCCTTTATAAAATTGGATTTCTATACTATTCTTTTCTATTGACAAACATATTGCTTAATACTTGAATTACGAGTGTTAATCCAAACCCAATAGCACCGCCTGCCAGAATAATCAAAAAACATTCTTCAAATCTAAATCTATTTGCTGTAAAAGACCACACTCCTGCTATGGTTGCGAAAATCAAAATAAACCCCATATACAGATTTTTAGTTGTTTTTCTATTTGATACTGAGACTGGTTCTACTCCTTTAAGAATGTAATCGGTTGTAACTTCAAAAATGTCACTCATAGTAATTATTTTTTCTAGATCAGGGATACTTTGTTCACTTTCCCATTTAGATACCGATTGTCTTGAAACACCAACCATATCTGCAAGTTCTTCTTGTGATAAACCTTTTTGTTTTCGTAAGTACTGTATTCTGTCTGCAATATTCATTATCTGCACTCCTTTCCTTTTGCTCATATCTTAGCATTTCTTTCAGTTGCAATTCCACCAACTATACTTGGAAATATGTCAACTGTCAGGTGCAGTACTGAATTTATGAACAAGTTTGTTCTTTTTTCTCCTTTTATACTAGCACATTTTATAAAAATAAAAAAGGACGAGCAATTGCTCGTCCTCCATTCAAATACTCTATTTCGCCAACAACATCATAATCTCATTACTTCTGTTAATAAACGCTGTCATCTCTTCTGGATTTAATGGTTTGTTTCCAAGTAAAGCCAAATCATATAATTGCTTACAGAAAAGCGCTGTGTGTTCGCCCTCTCCATTATTAAGTACATATTGTACCAATGGATGATTTGCGTTAAGAACAAGAGTCACTTCTGTTCCAAACATGCTTGCATCCATTCCTGGCATACCATACA
>JAZQMU010000059.1:0-12030 GCA_045543595.1 Faecalimonas sp. | reverse complement strand
CGTCACGTTACAATTCCAGCTAGCCAGTTTTCTGAAGAAACATTGAAAGACGGTATCGGTTTTGATGCTTCTAACTACGGCTACGCTGTTGTAGAAAAAAGTGATATGGTTTTCATCCCTGATTTAGATACAGCTATCATGGATCCATTCTGTGAAATCCCTACATTATCAGTAACAGGTAATGCGATGATCATCGACTATCCAGAAAACCGTCCATTAGATCAATATCCAAGAAATATCGTGCAAGCAGCCGAACAATATATGAAAGATACAGGTATTGCTGACACAATGCTCATTCTTCCAGAATTTGAATTCCATATGTTTGACAACGTTGGCTGGTCAGTTCGTCCAGACGCTATTGGTATGGAAATCGATGCAAAACAAGCTTACTGGAACAGTGATGTAAATGGACTTGGCGTTGTAGTTCCTCATCAAAAGAACTACCACGTTGCAAAACCATACGACGTTACATACGAATGCCGTTCAGAAATGTGCTTAGAAATGGAAAAAGCTGGTATCGCAGTAAAATACCATCATCCAGAAGTTGGTGCAGCTGGACAATTTGAAGTAGAACCTATGCTCGGACAAATGTCAAAAATGGCTGATGCTACAATGATGATCAAATACATCATCCACAACACAGCTTTAAAATATGGCAAAGTTGCAACATTTATGCCAAAACCAGTTTACGGAGAAGCTGGAAACGGTATGCATGTTCACATGTTATTATTAAAAGACGGACAACCTGTTTTCTCTGATGACAACGGGTACGCTCATTTAAGTAAAGAAGCTCATTACTTCATGGGCGGTCTTTTAAAACATATCAGCTCACTTTGTGCGATCACAAACCCAAGTACAAACTCATTCAAGAGACTTGTTCCTGGATTTGAAGCACCAGTAACAGTTGGTTACGCTACATCTAACCGTAGTGCTGTAATCCGTATTCCAGCATACGCTAAGACACCAGAACTTCGTCGTTTCGAAATCCGTAACCCAGATGCAACATGTAACCCATACTTCGCATACGCAGCTATCTTAATGGCTGGTTTAGATGGAATCAAAAACAAGATCGATCCACATGAAAATGGCTGGGGACCATACGACTTCAACCTTTACTCATTATCAGATGAAGAAAAAGCAAAACTCAGTGCTCTTCCAGTTTGCTTAGACGATGCATTAGACGCATTGGAAGCAGACCACGAATACCTCACAGCAGGCGGCGTATTCCCAGAACACTTGATCAAGAACTTCATCTCTAGAAAGAGAGCAGAATGCAGAGAAATGGCTAAGATTCCACATCCTGCAGAATTTGATAGATATTTCAATTTATAAGACTAATATTGCAGAAGACCTGAGGATTTCCCTCAGGTCTTCTTATCTGTTTTGCATCTATTTTCTAATGTTTTTTACATTTCATATGCCGCTACTTTAATTCAAAACATTTTGTAGCATCTACTTTGTTTGAAATTGCACTATTCATCTGCCCATAATTATAAACTGGATTTTTATTAACAGATTAATATACCATTTTTTTCAATTCAATCTGCTTGCCATCTCAGCATACAACGGATTAAAAACTCTTATTTCCAATTATTAGATGCTCAACTTTTCAGCCTGTCACAAAACACGGCATCTATATTCTCCAAAAACAACTTTTTTAAATGCCACCTCAGATTCTCATTTTAGGTTTTGGCATATAAAAATTGTTTACTTCCCAATTTTAGATGTTCAACAATACTAAAGCAAGCAATATCAATCCCAGCGACACCCACTGTCTCTTGCTCAATTTTTCTTTAAAAATCAATAATCCAGCTAGTGTAATCACTATGATTGTTGCCACACTAAAAGTCGGGAACGCAATCACCGCTGGAATCTCATTCAATGCCTTCAACAAAAATCTTGCCGAAAAATAATTTGGCACACCAAGTAAAATCCCAAATCCAATCTGCTTCCACTCAAACTTTTCTTTCTTCACTGCTATCAGTAGCAAGCATAAGATCAATGCTGTTCCAAAAGTATAAAGCAAGAAATGTTCTGACAATGCAGGATTCCCCATCTCTTCATGCACTTTCGACATACCGTCACAGAATCCACTGACAATCAATATGAGAATCAATCCCAATTTAAAGTTGATTGCTGTCTGTTCTTTTTCATAGTTGATCAATACAACCGCTACCAAACCAATTAAGATTCCTGCGATCTGCATCAATTCTGGTCGTTCATTGAAAAGTATGATTGAGATCAACACTTGCACGATCAATCCTAACTTTTGAAAGATTGACGATAAAACCACGCCATTTTTCTTGATATTTATCTGAATCAAAAGCAAACCTGCCAGATAGAATACTCCGGTAAAAACACCTGCTCCCAACGTAAATCCAAGTCCATTCATGCCTGGGAACAAATTGTCTACACCACTGTAAACTGCTGCCATCGCAACACAGATGACATAGTTGGTGGCTGTCATTCCAAGATTTCCCTTTACATATTTTTCACTTGTTCGCATAACCAACGCAACCAATGCACTGCTTATGATTGCTAAAATCAGGTTTAACATACTCTTCTTCTCCCGCTTTTATCTTTATTGAATATATGGGAATCCACTTATCAACTTTTCTGCGCTCAACATTCCCTGCGCTTGTAACACCAAGTTGCCTTCTTTATCAATGAAATATGTTCTTGGAACAGAATTCACGCCATAGGCATATGCTGCTTCCAACTTTGTATCATAATAAACTGGGAATGTATAACCATGTTCCTCAACAAATGCAGATGCTTTTTCTACCGTCTCATCTGAACCATCTGTCAAGTTAACCATTACAAACTGAATCTCATCTTTATATTCTTCATAAACCTTTTGAAAATCCGGCATCTCACTTTTGCATGGCCCACACCAGCTTGCCCAAAAGTTAAGTACGATTGGTTTTCCAACTAATTCTGAAAATTTCACTTCGTTACCTTCCAAGTCATACACGGTAAAATCAGGAGCTTTTACCTGCTCCGGTTCATCTTCCGTCTCCGCTTCCTCGTCATCCACAACAATCGAATCCGGTTCATAATCATCCTTCAAATTTTCATATGCTGCCGTTGCTACGATAAATAAAAGTGCAAAACCAAGCACTAATAAAATCCATTTATTTTTCATAATATCTCCTTATTTCAACAATGATAATACTCTTCCTAAAACTCCCGTTGCCATAAGCACGCCGATCAAGATCAATAATCCACCGCTTATCTTATTGATAATATTATAATGCTTCTTAATAAAATCAAATGTCGATTTCAACTTATCGATCAGAACGGCACTTATGATAAACGGAATACCAAGTCCCACGGAATATGCCAGCAACATCAAAACACCTGTCACCACATGACCCTGCTGTGACGCAAGCACCAATGCAGATCCCAGAAATGCACCGACACATGGTGTCCAGCCAACCGAAAACACAATCCCAAATACCATTGCTGAAAAGAATCCAAGATTATTTGCCTCAAAACTTCCTCGGTTTCCCTTAAAAAGATTCAAATGAAGGATTCCAAGAAAATTCAGTCCAAATATAATAACAATAAGTCCAGAAACTATGTTAACCGCAGTCTGATATCGGATCAGAAAGCTTCCTACTGTCCCAGCCAACGCACCCATGGCTACAAATACAATTGTGAATCCCAGGACAAATCCTACTGCACACTTCAGTGTTTTCTTCGTATCACGCTCACCGCCACCTGCAAAATATGAAATGTAAATTGGAATCATAGGAAGCAAGCAAGGTGATATAAATGTTATGATTCCTTCAAGAAATGAAATAAAGTATTGCATTAATCATTTCTCCTTTCTATAGAATACAAATCATCAAATGGAATCTTTGTATTCACAATCTTCAATATGCGGGAGGTCTCGTCAATCTTGGAAACCATCCCCGTTATCTTCAAATATTCATTCTTACAAAAATATACTACTGTGATAATATCATTTCTGCGGACCTGACGCAATTCCAAATCTAAAGCCTCCTTATATTCCTCGGAAAGCTCCTGTCTCTCCACCACAATCTTCTCTTTTTTTCGCAGTGCCTCAGGGTACCCCTTCAAAGCTGCAAACGGCATAAATTGTTTCGCCCGCTCTTCGCGGCTCATCTTATGTCTCTCCACTTTTATGCCCTCCTATCTGCTGGTTTCTTTCTATAGTCGTTCCAGCCTTTTCCAAATTCATTCCCTTCAAGATGGCATTCTTCCCAAACTTTCCCTTGATATCCAGCATGGCTTTTTGAAGCTGATGCTCGCGCTCTATCTCATCCGGATCTGTAAATAGATCGTATTGACGATATGCTTCATCAATTACTCTGTTAAATGTCAGCGTTATTCTTCGAACATTTTGATACGAATTCACGATCTGGCAATATAGCTTCTCGGTATATTCTCGAATATGCTTCGCAGAACTGGTTGTAATTGACATAGTCGTTGTTCCGTGAGCCGATTTCATCTCATGACGATTGGCGTATCCCACATGTAAAGTGATGGAATCGGTCACCAGTCCCTTATCCACCAGCTCCAGCGCCAGAAGCTCCGCCATCTCTTTGACAATCAGCCTTCCCTCTTCAAAGCTATAGTCTCTTGCCAACACCTGCCCACTAGAAATAGAATTTGTTCGTGCCCGATAATTCTTGATATCAGACATCAACGTAGTTTCTCTTCCCCACGCATGGTCAATGAGCAGTTCTGCATCGATTCCAAACATGCGATACAGCATATCTTCATCTGCCTTCGCCACATCGCCCATGGTATAAATTCCCTGGCTCTCCAGCCGATTTGCAATCCCTTTTCCCACGCGCCAAAAATCCGTAATTGGGCGATGATTCCACAGCGTTTTACAATAAGTTTCTTCATCCAGCTCCCCAATATGTTCATAGGCATGCTTCGCTGTGATATCCAAAGCAATCTTCGCCAAATACAAATTCGTTCCAATCCCACAAGTAGCAGTAATCCCCGTAGTAAGATACACATCCTGCATGATCATGATTGCAAGTTCTCTTGCTGTCATCTGATACATTGAAAGATAATCTGTGACATCAAAAAACGCTTCATCAATACTGTAGACATGGATATCTTCTTTTGAAATATATTTCAGATAGACCCCATAAATCTCAGCCGAATAATCAATATAAAGCTGCATCCTCGGCGGTGCCATAATGTAATCAATCCCCTCCGGAATCTCAAATACGCGGCAACGTCCCGGCACGCCAAGTGCTTTCATAGCTGGGGAAACCGCTAAGCAAATTGTCTTTTCTGAACGCTCTGGGTCTGCCACTACAAGTCTTGTTAGAATCGGATCGAGCCCTCGCTCTCTACACTCTACGGAGGCATAAAAAGATTTCAGATCAATACAAAGATACATTCTGTTTTTCATTTTACACCTCCATTTTTCTTTGATTATATAACAGAACGTACGTTCTATTCAAGTGGAATTTTCTGCAAGAGAAAAGAGAAAAGGGTGTCAAAAGACACCCCAAGTCATTATAAATCAATTTCATTTGCATGTGTCAAATGAAGATGTGTGTACAGATACACCTTATCCTCATCCTGTAACACCATGTTCCCATTTGGAATCAAGGATTTGTTTCCTCTCTTTACAAGTACAATGATAGAGTGGCGTGAAATATCCAAATCTTTAATCTGCATACCCGTCCAAGGATTGTTATCTTCCAAAACAACTTCCTTCAGACGAATACTTTCTTGATCTTTAAATGGAAGTGCCCCAAGCACAATTCTGTCATCCTCTTGCAAAACCAAGTCTCCTCTTGGAACAAGATGCTTCTCATTTCTCTTGACAATTGCAATGATAACTCCTGCCGGAAGATCAATCTGAGATATTTTCTGACCGACCCATTTATCTTCTTTTACCAAACGGATCTTGATAAAATGCACATCCAACTGATACCCGATTTCACTTCTTTTCTTAATACTTGTATATTGGTCAACGAATCCGGCAGAAATAATACCTGTCGGAATGGCAACCATACCAACACCGAGGAAGGTGATAATGATACCAAATATTTTTCCGAGCATGGTAACTGGATAAATATCTCCGTACCCTACTGTCAACAGCGTGGACGCCGCCCACCAGATTCCAGAAAACGCATTGGAAAATACTTCTGGCTGTGCCTCGTGTTCCAAACTGTACATGCACAAGCTGGATGCTATCATAAGCACTAAGATGATAAATACAGAAGAAAGCAGCTGTTGTTTCTTCCCTATCACAACCTGTGTAATTACATTAAGTGAATCGTAATACGCATTGATTCGAAACAGACGGAAAATACGTACAATTCGAATCATACGGAAAGCGACGGTTCCTGATGGAAAGAAGACAGGCAGAAAGTCTGGTAAAAAGGAAAGCAAATCTACTAACCCGCTGAAGGACAATGCGTACTTTTTAATTGCCTTTGCTTCGCGCATTTGTGGATGCAAAAATCTGGCAGTCCACAACCGCAATACATAATCCACTGCAAAAAATACAATCGTAATACGTTCAAGTAATAAAAGCGCACTGCCGTACTGATTTTTCATCGTTGAAAATGTCAGCATAATTGTCGCTGTCAAATTGATGATGATTGTAATTACATTTATAAAATCATAAAGTCGACTTGGACGGTCCAAGTCGTTCCCAACTTCGATAATTTCAAAAACTCTTTTTCGTCTTTTGAGCCATCTATCATTCATGATTTTGATTCCTCCTGCAGTTCATTGTAGTACAGTTTTCTTACTCTGTCAAAAAAAGAAATTATGTGCTATACTTATAGCACAGAAATCCACGGAAGGAGTTCGAATATGTCTTTTCAAAAAATAGCATATCCAAAAGATAAACTTAAATTTTATAGATTGCTGGAAGGACAGGCACGCGCGCTTACGGAAAGTGTTCCACACCTAATGTCTAACCTTGCAAATATTTCAGCACTGCTCGGAAGTGCACTCACAGAAATCAACTGGGTAGGTTTTTACCTGATTCCAAGATTCTTCCCAGAATATTATCCGCTAGACAAGTTAGTTGAAAAAGAAGATCTTCTCACGGTTGGCCCATTCCAAGGATTGCCGGCTTGTGTAGAAATCAAAATCGGAAACGGAGTCTGTGGAACTGCAGTAGCTGAAAATGACGTAATGCTGGTTCCAAACGTCCATGAATTTCCGGGACATATTGCCTGCGACAGCGCTTCCAACTCAGAAATCGTGCTTCCAATCCATAATTCAGTGGGAGACGTAGTCGGAGTACTGGATATTGACAGTCCAATTCTGGAACGATTTACAGAAGAGGACCGCGACGGATTATTAAAAATTGTGAAAGTGATTGAGGAAACATTATGAAAAATATTTTATTCTTAGGCGACAGTATCACAGATGCTGGCCACGCATTTGATTATGAAGATCTCGGAGAAGGCTATGTAAGAATGATTTACAATTCCCTTCATTTTCAAGATCGCAAAGTGAAAGTTTATAACCGAGGAACAGACGGATTTACGGTAAAAAATGTGAAACGTTTGTGGAATCTCCAACATACTAAGCTGCGCCCTGACTATATTACGATCCTGGTTGGAATCAACGACATTGCAGTCATGAAAGCAACTGGAGCTTCTTTGGAAGATACACTCACTCAGTTTAAGCAAACATACGATGAACTTCTCGCTCAGATTCGTGAAACTTATGCAGGTCCAATCTTACTTATGGAACCATTTATCTTCCCAAGACCAGCCGAACATCTCACATGGATAGAAGACGTGAAAGCGATGGGTACTGTCATTCAGGAATTGGCAGCCAAATACGAAATTGAATTCCTCCCTATCTGGGGCCAATTATTAAATTTTGCAGAAGCCAACGGATATCACAAGGTTACTATCGATGGTATCCATCTCACAAAACAGGGCCATCAGGTTCTCGCTGAAACATGGTTGGAACACTTTTCAAAATTGAATAAATAACGCAAAAATGGCTATGGAATCTATGCTCCATAGCCATCTTATTTATTCTTTTTCAAACGCTTCTGCTACTTCTTCTAACAATTTACGGATTTCCAAATGTTGTGGACAAATCTTTTCGCATTTTCCACACTTGATACATTCTGACGCTTTTCCGCCATTTTCTGTACGTTTTGTATAATTATCTTTTGCATCCCAGTCGTTGTATACTTTCTTCGCATTCAGATCCATAAATGCATCTGGAATCGCAATCTTCATTGGACAGCCGTCCACACAGTATTTACATGCTGTACATGGAATCGTGTTTTGCTTTTTGATCATATTGCAAACTTGTTCTACTGCAGCCATTTCCTTTTCATCAAGTGGTTTGAATTCTTTCATGAAACTAATGTTGTCTTCCATCTGTTCCATATTGCTCATACCTGAAAGAACCATCATTACATTTTCAAATCCTGCTGCATATCGAATCGCATAACTTGCGTTGCTTCCGCCATTCAGTTCATCAAAAATCTGCTGCACTTCTGGTGTAAAGTTTACCAAATGTCCCCCCTTCACAGGTTCCATGATGATCACTGGTTTGTTGTGTTTCACACAAACTTCGTAGCATTCCTTACTCTGCACATTTGGCGCATCCATATCCAGATAGTTGAGCTGAATCTGAACCACTTCGAACTCTGGATATTCTGTGAGAATCTGGTCGAGCACTTCTGGTGTATCGTGGAATGAAAATCCTACATGCTTGATCTTGCCTTCTTTTTTGAGTTCAAATGCTGTCTCGTACGCCTTGCACGCTTTATATTTTTCAAAATATTCTGCGTTCTGTGCATGCATCAGATAAAAATCAAAATATTCCACACCACAGGCGTCCAACTGTTCCTGGAATAACGGACGAATTTCTTCCTGTGTCTTAAAATAAGATGGTGTCAGTTTATCCACGATGATAAAGTCTTCACGTGGGTAACGTTTTACCAAACATTCACGAAGGGCAATCTCGCTTTGCCCCTTGATATAGTTGTGAGCTGTATCAAAATAGTTGAAGCCATTTGCCATAAATGTGTCTACCATCTGTTTTGTCTGCTCGTAATCAATTTCATCTTCAATCTTTGGAAGTCTCATAAATCCAAAACCGAAATTCTTTTTAATCTCATCAAAATACTTATTTTTCATATACTTTCTTTCCTCCCACGTAAGTCGCCAGGACTTCTATATCCTTTATATCATTTGCGTCTATTTCAAAAGGACTCTTATCAAGTATTACAAAGTCTGCCAACATTCCTTTTTGAATCTTACCTTTTATCGCTTCTTCAAAACTTCCTTCCGTACTTTTCACAGTGAAACTATCGATCGCTTCCTGTACAGTAAATGCTTCTTCCGGAAGATATACATATTTCCCTTCCGTATCTTTCAACGGTTTTCTTGTCACTGCACACTGTATGCCTGCAAGCTCATCTGGAAATTCCACTGGGCAATCAGATCCATTGCTCACAGAGATACCATCCCTCATCAAAGTCTTCCAGCAATAACTGGTTGCCGCCAATTCCTCTCCTACACGCTCTTTCACGATATGAATATCGTAATCCAGAAAAATGCTTTGGGCATATATGTGCAGGTTTAGTTCTTTGATTTTCTCCAACTGATCCGGTCGCGTGATCTGGCAATGCACAATTCCGTGTCTATGATCTCCCCTTGGATTCTCCCGAAGTGCCTTTTCTATGGCATTTAACACCCAGTCAAGACAAGCGTCTCCGATGGCATGTACTGCCACCTGCATTCCATTTGCATTTGCAAATCCAATCATTTCTTCAAACTGCTTTTCTGTAAAAACAGGAATTCCATAAGTTGTCGGATTATCCACGTAAGGCTTTTTGAGAAATGCTGTCCTTGCGCCCAATGCTCCGTCTCCCAGCATTTTCAATGGACCAATCTTGAAGAACTGTGAACCAACTCCTGTCCTATTTCCAGCCTCCACGAAATGCTTTAACTCTTCCACCGTCGTAAAATTACTCTGTTCATAGATACGAACTGTCAACTCATTAGACGTTTCCAATTCTTGGTATGCTTCGTTTATCATTTCCCAAGGCACCGTTCGGAACATGGAATAATCGTCTGTCTGACAGCTGGTGACTCCGTAGGAATTCAGTTTCTTGCAAGATACTCTGAGCATCTGCTTGATATCTTCCTTACTTGGCGCTGGAAATGCATTTGTGATCAGATCCATGGCATTGTCATAAAATCTTCCATCCAGCACTCCATCTTCTACTCCAATCACTCCACCTTCAGGAGACTGTGTTTCTTCTGTGATATGTAAAAGTTCCAACGCTTTGCTGTTCACCACCAAGCAGTGTCCACAGGCACGAATGATGCAGATTGGTCTTTCTGCAGAAACAGTATCAAGATCATAGCGATTTGGCATACGTTTCACGTCAGAAAAAAAGTCCTGATTCCATCCACGACCGAGCAGCCAAAGTCCCGTATCATCTGGCTGACCTTCAAACTCTTTCAGGCATGCCAGCACATCTGCAAGACTCGATGTGTGCTCGGCTAAAATAGCCTGTTTCAAAAGTTTCCCGAACCCTAGCACATGCATGTGGCTGTCATTGAAACCGGCACAGACAAAACGCCCTTCCAAATCTACTAATTGTTCCTCCGAATCTGCCATCATTTTCGCAGTTTCCGTATCTCCCGCATAGAGAAAAATACCGTCCTCCTCCACAAATGCTTGCTGAAGCGGTAATTCTCCTGTATAAACACTTCCGTTATAGTAAATTGTCCGCATAATTACATTTCCTAACTCTATCAATTGATTCTTTTATTTTATCATATGTCACGTCTGATTACGATAAATTTTATTAAATATTTGCCTCACAAAGCACTATGCGTTACACTGATAAAAACGAGAATATTCGGGAGGTTTTTATGAATTATCGTTATGACAAATACAAGCAGCCAATCTCAATCTTAGGCTTTGGATGTATGCGATTTCCACGCACTGCCGGCAAGATTAATTTCGCTGAAACAGAACGCGAAATCCTGACAGCCATCGAAGCAGGCGTCAACTATTTTGACACTGCCTATGTGTACCCGGGAAGTGAGGCCACACTGGGCGAGATTCTGGCAAAACATAAATTGCGTGAGAAAGTGAACATTGCCACGAAGCTTCCTCACTATCTGATCAAAAGCGGAGAAAAGTTAGATACATTATTTGCGGAAGAACTTTCTCGCCTGCAAACTACTTATGTGGATTATTATCTGATGCACATGCTAAGTGATGTGGATACATGGGAACGTCTGAAATCCCTTGGAATTGAAGAATGGATCGCAAAGAAAAAAGCAAGCGGTGAGATCCGTCAGATTGGATTCTCATATCATGGGAATTCCGATATGTTCTGCAAACTCATTGACGCTTACGATTGGGACTTCTGTCAGATTCAGTACAATTACATGGACGAACATACACAGGCAGGTCGCCGCGGCCTTCAATATGCCAACAAAAAAGGAATTCCTGTTGTTATCATGGAACCCCTCCGTGGCGGGAAACTCGTCAATCGTCTTCCTGACGAGGCCCTTCGCATATTTGAACAATATCCTGTGAAACACACACCAGCTCAGTGGGCGTTCCGCTGGCTCTGGAATCAGCCAGAAGTAACCTGCGTCCTTTCCGGTATGAATTCCATGGAAATGGTTCTGGACAATATCAAAACAGCGTCTACTGTCAGCATCGGAGAGCTTGGTGATGCCGAAGAAGCTATGCTTAAAAACGTGGTGAAAGCCATTAACTCCAAAATGAAAGTTGGTTGTACTGGCTGCGGATACTGTATGCCATGTCCAAAAAATGTAGACATTCCAGGAACATTTTCCGCATACAACCGCAAATACACGGAAAGTAAATTTGGTGGATTTTTTGACTATATGATGTGTACTGCACTTCGCAAAAATTCCACTGCCGCTTCCAACTGCATCCAATGCGGTAAATGTGAACAGCACTGTCCACAGCATATTGAGATTCGAAAAGAATTGAAAAATGCAGCAGGGGAATTGGAAGGCCCTGTCTATAAAGTGGCACGAAAAA
>JAZQMU010000058.1:0-3881 GCA_045543595.1 Faecalimonas sp. | reverse complement strand
CATGACCGTTATTTCCTTGACCGAGTTACAAACAAGATTTTGGAGATCAGTCATGGAAAATTATATGGATATACAGCAAACTATTCGGAGTTTTTGGAATTAAAAGCTCAGAGAGAAGAGATGGAGCTTGCTTCAGAACGTAAGAGACAGAGCATTCTCCGTATGGAAATCGAGTGGGCGAAACGTGGATGTCGTGCCCGTACAACAAAGCAAAAAGCTCGTTTGGAACGTTTAGAAGCGCTGAAGGCAGGAAAAGCGCCAGTGCAGGATGCTACAGTCGAAATTGATTCCATCGGTACACGTATGGGTAAGAAGACCATTGAACTGAAAGGTGTATCCAAAGCATATGGAGATAAGAAACTTATCGAAGATTTTAATTATATCGTGTTGAAAAATCAACGATTAGGAATCATTGGCCCAAATGGATGTGGAAAGTCTACACTTATGAAGATCATTACAGGAATTATTGAACCAGATTCCGGGGAAGTGGAAATTGGCGATACGATCAAAATCGGTTACTTCGCGCAGGAGGCAGAGGAAATGAATTCCAGCCAGAGAGCGATTGATTATATCAAGGATGTAGCTGAATATGTGCCAACAAAAGATGGAAGAATCACAGCTTCACAGCTTTTGGAACGATTTTTGTTCGATGGCAATCTTCAGTATACACCGCTAAATCTTCTTTCGGGTGGGGAAAAGAGACGATTGTATCTCTGCAAAGTACTGATCGACTCTCCAAATGTTCTCATCCTTGATGAACCGACAAACGATCTTGATATTCCAACTCTTACAATTTTGGAAGATTATCTGGATTCATTTAATGGTATTATTATTACTGTATCTCACGACCGTTACTTCTTAGATAACCTGGTTGATCGCATTTTCGCGTTTGAAGGTGATGGAACTTTGAAACAGTATGAAGGTGCTTATACAGATTATTTGGAAGCAAAGCAGCGTGACGAAGTAGTTCTTGAAGTGAAGAAGCAGGAAAAGAAGACTTCGGGTAAGGATTGGAAACAAAATCAGCCTACAAAACTTAAGTTTTCTTACAAGGAACAAAAAGAATATGAGTCTATTGACGAAGATATTGCAAATCTGGAAGCTAAGTTAGAAGAGTTGGATGCAGAAATGATGAAAAACGCAACTAACTCAGCAAAGCTTTCAGAATTGGCTGCTGAAAAAGAAAAGGCAGAACAGCAGTTAGAGGAAAAAATGGATCGTTGGGTGTATTTGAACGATCTGGCAGAGCAGATTGCGGCTCAGAATTAGTTATTTTAAGGTTGACAAACCGATATTATGTTGTTATTATATTAAAAAACAGAACGCACTCTGTTTTTTGAATGGAAGAAAGTAGAGGAAAAATATGCAAAGAAAAGTATTTTCACTTTTAGTAAATAATAATGCAGGTCTTCTCAGTCGTGTAGCGGGTCTTTTCAGCCGTCGTGGTTACAACATTGACAGCATCACATCAGGTGCTACTATGGATGATCGTGTGACAAGAATCACAGTTGTTGCCACAGGTGATGATCAGATTTTATCTCAGATTGAAAAACAGCTTGCGAAGTTAGAAGATGTGATTGATATTAAAATCTTAAAAGACGGTGAATCGGTTTACAGAGAACTTATTCTCGTGAAAGTGAAAGCAGACTCATCTAAGAGATCAGAATTAATTCAGATTGCTGACATTTTCAGAGCGAAGGTTGTAGACGTGGAAGAAGAGTCATTAATGTTTGAAATGACTGGTACAACATCTAAGATCACAGCATTTTTGAAATTGATGGCACCCTACGAAGTATTAGAGCTGGCAAGAACTGGTATTACAGGTCTTTCAAGAGGCTCAGAGGGAGTTTATATCCCAGAAGATTAGTTTTGAAGCTAGAGGCAGCGGACGCCTTTAACAAATATAATTAAGAATTTCATTTTAGGAGGAAACTAAAAATGGCTAATAAAATTTATTACCAAGAAGATTGTAATTTATCATTATTGGAAGGAAAAACTATCGCAGTAATCGGTTACGGAAGCCAAGGTCATGCGCATGCGTTAAACGCAAAAGAGTCTGGATGTAACGTAGTTATCGGTCTTTACGAAGGCAGCAAATCATGGGATAAAGCTGTAAGACAAGGCTTTGAAGTTTACACAGCAGCTGAAGCGGCTAAAATGGCTGATGTTATCATGATCCTTATCAACGATGAAAAACAAGCTGATTTATACAAGAAAGATATCGAACCAAACCTTGAAGAAGGCAATATGTTAATGTTTGCTCACGGTTTCAACATTCACTTTGGATGTATCACACCTCCAAAATACGTTGACGTAACAATGGTTGCACCAAAAGGACCTGGACATACAGTAAGATCTGAATACCAAGCAGGTAAAGGTGTTCCTTGTTTAGTAGCAGTAGAACAAGATGCTTCTGGTAAAGCATTAGACAAAGCTTTAGCATATGCTGCAGCTATTGGCGGCGCAAGAGCTGGTGTTCTTGAAACAACATTCCGCACAGAAACAGAAACTGACCTTTTCGGTGAACAAGCGGGTCTTTGTGGCGGTGTTTGTGCATTAATGCAAGCTGGTTATGAAACATTAGTAGAAGCTGGTTATGACCCAAGAAATGCTTACTTTGAATGTGTTCATGAAATGAAATTGATCGTTGACTTAATTTACCAATCAGGTTTCGCTGGAATGAGATACTCTATCTCTAACACAGCTGAATACGGCGATTACATCACAGGACCAAAGATCATCACAGAAGAGACTAAGAAATCTATGAAGAAGATCTTATCTGACATCCAAGACGGTTCTTTTGCAAAAGAATTCTTATTAGATATGTCAGACGCTGGAAAACAAGTTCACTTCAAAGCTATGAGAAAGCTTGCTGCTGAACATCCAGTAGAAAAAGTTGGTGAAGAAATCCGTCAACTTTACAGCTGGAATAATGAAGAAGACAAATTCATTAACAACTAATTACTATGCTAAAAGGGCTGGGACTGCATTGCAGTTCTGGTCTTTTTTAATTCCACAAAATTTATATTGTGCTTTATATTTATAATTGGTAAAATACAGATAGAAAAAGAGAGAAGGAGGGTCTATTTATGGACTTTTTCAAAATCAAAGAGAGAGGTTCCGATGTAAGAACAGAAATCTTTGCTGGTATCACTACATTTTTCGCAATGTGCTATATCGTAGTTGTTAACCCTAACCAGGTAGCAGCTGGTGGAGCAGCAGGATGGCTTGTTGGCGCAGGTGCTGACGCAGGGGCAATTGGTCAGATCTGGAACGCAGTTTACATTGCTTCAATCTTAGTTGCATGTATTGGTACTTTATTAATGGCGCTTTATGCAAAACTCCCATTTGCACAGGCTTGTGGTATGGGGCTTAATGCATTTTTCTGTACATCATTTGTATCAGGCGCATTTTTCGCAGGCGTAGATGTGATTGAAGGATATCAATCGGGTCTTGTGATCATTTTCATTTCAGGTGTTGTTTTCTTGATCTTATCTGTTACGGGTCTTAGAAAATATATTGCAACAGCAATGCCTGATTGCTTAAAGAAAGCGATTTCGGCTGGTATCGGTCTTTTCATTGCGTTTATCGGTTTCCAAAACGTAGGGCTTATTCAAGATAATCCATATACACTTACACAATTGTTTGATTTCCACGGTGCGATCGTAAATGCAGAATCAGGGTTTGCAGCATGGACAACAATGGCTCCAGTTGTGATCACAGTTCTTGGTTTGGTACTTATTGCAGTACTTGAAAAGAAACAAGTGAAAGGTGCTGTCATCATCACAATTCTTGTGACAACAGTTCTTTATTATGTGACAACGCTGACAGTTCCAGCATTTAACCTTGGAAATATCGGACAATCATTCAAAGATTTCGCA
>JAZQMU010000057.1:0-9570 GCA_045543595.1 Faecalimonas sp. | reverse complement strand
TGTGTAGAAGAAATTGTGCTAGGTATTCGAGGGAAAATGTGATATACTAAAGAGACATAGAAAATTGCAAAGGAAGGTGACGACGTGAGTGGATTTAAAAGTGTAGTAGGACACAACGATATTATTCAGTATATGCAAGGTGCGATCGAACAAGATAAAGTTTCACATGCGTATATTTTGAATGGGCAACGTGGATCAGGCAAAAAGCTCCTTGCACGTTTGTTTGCTATGACATTGCAATGTGAATCAGAAGGGTCGGAACCTTGTGGCGAATGTCGTTCCTGCAAGCAGACTAAGAGTGGGAACCAACCGGATATCATTACGATCAAGCATGAAAAACCTTCATCGATTGGTGTAGAAGATATTAGAGAACAGCTCAACGGTGATATCATGATCAAGCCATATAGCAGTCCATATAAGATTTATATCGTTCCGGAAGCTGACCTTATGACAGTACAGGCTCAGAATGCCCTTTTGAAAACGATCGAAGAACCACCTGCTTATGCAATAATCTTCTTGTTGACAGAGAATGCTGATCAGCTTTTACCAACGATCCGTTCTCGTTGTGTTATGTTAAAACTTCGCAATATCAAGGATAAATTGGTAAAGAAGTATCTTATGGAAGAACTTCAGATTCCAGACTATCAGGCAGACATTTGTGCAGCATTTGCTCAGGGTAATCTTGGCCGGGCGATCATGCTTGCTAAGTCAGAGCATTTTAATGAGATAAAAGATGGTGCGATCCAGCTTATGAAGTACATCAATGAAATGGAATTGCATGAGATTGTGAGTGCACTGAAAGAAATTAATAAGTATAAATTAGAAGTAACAGATTATTTGGATATCATTACAATTTGGTATAGAGATGTTTTGCTTTACAAGGCTACAAAAGATGTGGGAGGACTGATCTTTAGTGACCAGCTCAAATTTATCAAAGAACGTGCATCTAAGAGTTCGTATGAAGGAATTGAGACTATTTTAAAAAGTATTGAAAAAGCAAAAGTTCGTCTGAAAGCCAATGTGAATTTTGATCTGGTAATGGAATTATTGTTACTTACCATAAAGGAGAACTAAGATGACAAAAGTAATTGGAGTAAGATTCCGTCAGGCAGGAAAGATCTACTTTTTTGCGCCAGGGAAACTTCAAATCAAACAAGGCGATAAAGTAATCGTGGAAACAGCGCGAGGAGTGGAATTTGGAAGTGTTGTTACAGGACCAAAGGAAGTTCCAGACGAAGAGATTATGCAGCCTTTGAAACCTGTTATCCGTATTGCAACAGAGGAAGATAAACAGATTGAAGAAAAGAACAGAGAAAAAGAGAAAGAAGCTTTTGAAATCTGTCTTGAAAAGATCCGTAAACATGAGTTGGATATGAAGCTCATCAATGCGGAATATACTTTTGATAACAATAAAGTGTTATTTTACTTTACAGCGGATGGAAGAATCGACTTCCGTGAACTAGTAAAAGATTTGGCGGCAGTATTCCGTACTCGTATTGAACTTCGTCAGATCGGTGTGCGTGATGAAACTAAGATCCGTGGTGGGATCGGCATTTGTGGAAGACCACTTTGCTGTCACACATACTTGGCTGAGTTCGCACCGGTTTCTATTAAGATGGCAAAAGAGCAAAATCTTTCATTAAACCCTACTAAGATTTCAGGTGTTTGCGGAAGACTCATGTGTTGTCTTACAAACGAAGAAGAGACATACGAAGAACTCAACAGCCGACTTCCAGCTATTGGAGATTTTGTGACAACATCAGATGGACTTAGAGGGGAAGTGCAAAGCGTAAGCGTGCTTCGTCAGTTGGTGAAAGTAATCGTTACGATGGATGACGATGAAAAAGAAGTTCGAGAATATAAGGTTGATGAATTGAGATTCAAACCTAAGAAAAAGAAAAACGATGTGAAACTCTCGAAAGAAGAAATGATTGAACTTGCAGCATTGGAGAAAAATTAGATGACAATGAATCTGAAACCCGAAGAACGTTTGGACGACTTGCAGATCAAAGGATATGAAATCATTCAACATCCTGGCAAGTTTTGTTTTGGTATGGATGCGGTTTTGCTTTCTAATTTTGCCCGTGTAAAAAAGGGTGAACATGTGCTGGATCTGGGAACGGGAACAGGAATCATTCCAATACTTCTGGCGGCAAAGACAGAAGGAGAAAGATTTGTGGGTCTCGAAATCCAGGAAGAAAGTGCCGACATGGCAAGACGAAGTGTGGCGCATAATTTCCTGGAGGATAAAGTGGAGATAGTAAATGGAGATATTAAGGAGGCGGCCACAGTGTTTGGGGCGGCCTCTTTTGATGTTATTACCACAAATCCGCCGTACATGATCGGACAGCACGGAATTTCAAATCCGTCAGATGCGAAAGCAATCGCAAGGCATGAAGTACTTTGTACTTTGGATGATATATTGCGTGAAAGTTCGCGTGTTTTAAAACCAAGAGGAAGATTTTATATGGTACACAGACCGTTTCGTTTGGCAGAGATTCTGTCGAAGATGGTGAGTGTGGGAATTGAACCAAAGCGAATGAGATTGGTTCATCCATATATAGATAAAGAACCGAATATGGTTTTGGTGGAAGGTATGCGTGGAGGGAATTCTCGCATGACCATAGAAAAACCACTGATCGTATATAAAGAAGCAGGTGTTTACACAGAAGACCTGCTGGCAGAATATGGTATGTTGTAGAAAGGAAAGAGTATGGCAGGAAAACTGTATTTGTGTGCAACACCAATCGGTAATCTGGAAGATATGACTTACCGCGTGATACGCACATTGGGGGAAGTGGATTTGATCGCAGCAGAAGATACGAGAAACAGTATCAAGCTTTTAAACCATTTTGAAATTAAAACTCCGATGACCAGCTATCACGAGTATAATAAAATAGAAAAAGGGAAAAAACTTGTAGAAAAGCTTCAGGATGGTATGAATATTGCGCTGATCACAGATGCCGGAACTCCAGGGATATCTGATCCAGGGGAAGAACTGGTAAAAATGTGTTACGAAGCAGGAATTGAAGTGACGTCACTTCCGGGTGCAGCAGCCTGTATAACTGCATTGACTTTATCAGGTCTTTCTACAAGAAGATTTTGTTTTGAAGCATTTTTGCCTTCAGATAAAAAAGAAAAGCAAGAAGTGCTGAAGGAACTGGTGAATGAAACCAGAACGATCATTATGTATGAAGCGCCGCATCGTTTGGTGAAAACGCTTCAGGAATTATTGGACAATCTGGGGAATCGCCGTATCACGGTGTGTCGCGAATTGACGAAAAAACATGAGACAGCTTTTGTGACGACAATCCAGGAAGCATTAGATTATTATGAAGCAAACGACCCGAAAGGGGAGTGCGTTCTCGTAATAGAAGGAAGAAGCAGAGAAGAACTCAGACAGGAAGAAGTATCCAAGTGGGAAGAGATGAGTATCGAGGAACACATGGAACATTATCTTGGACAAGGAATTGATAAGAAAGAGGCCATGAAAAAAGTGGCAAAAGACAGGGGCATCAGTAAGAGAGATGTCTACCAGCAGTTGTTATAGTTGGGGGGATAAATATGGCAAGTGTTTCATTAAAACATGTTCGAAAAGTGTATCCAAGTGGTTATGAGGCAGTAAAAGATTTTAATTTGGATATTGAAGAAGGGGAACTTGTAGTTATTGTAGGTCCGTCAGGGTGCGGAAAAACTACGGTAAGCCGTTTGATTTCTGGTCACAAGGATATTACATCTGGAGAAATCCGAATCGGGAATGAATTGGCAAATGAATTAGAAACCAAGGATCGTAATGTGGCAATGATGTTCCAGAATTATGCCCTTTATCCTAACATGACCGTGTATGATAATCTTGCCCTCGGGTTGCGACTTCGAGAAATTGACGAGGCAGAGGTTGACGTAAGAGTAAATAAAATGGCGAGAGTTTTGGATTTGGAGAAGATTTTAGATCGTTTGCCAAAAGGTTTGTCGGAAAGCCAGAAACTCCGTGTTGCAATGGGAAGAGCGGCTATTTTTGAACCTAAAATATTCCTGATCGAACTTCCAGATTTGGATGCAAAATTAAAGGGACCAATGCGAGTTGCGTTGCAAAAACTGAATAAGGAATTGGGAGTTACTATCTTTTATGTGACGGGAGATCCAGAGGAAGCCATGAATCTTGGCAGTAAGCTGGTTGTTATGAATGCGCATGAGATTCAGCAGATAGGTACGCCGGAAGAGATTTACAATGAACCTGCGGACATGTTCGTAGCACAGTATTTTGGAGTGGCTGCGATGAATGTTCTTCCAGCGGTTTGTGAAGTACAGGGGGATGAAGTGGTTCTTGATCTATATGAATCAAAGATTAAGATTGGCGGAGAAAAAGCAAAGCGTTTGATTGACGGAGGATACGATGGAAAAGAGATTTTAATGGGAATCCGTCCAGCAGATGTGCACGATGAGCCCGCGATTGTTGCAGCTTCTCCAAATACTGTTGTTGAGTCAAAGATTATTTTGCATGAGAGAGTCGATGTGGAGATGAGACTTCGTTTTGAGTATGCGGGTGTGCGTGTGTCAGCCAGAGTGGATCTTAGAACAAAGAATCGTACTGGTGATGTTGTAAAATTTGCCTTTATTGAAAATAAAATACATCTATTTGATAAAGACACAGAAGAAGCTATTTAGGAGAATTTAGGAGAGGCAATGGATTTAAACAAAGAAAATATAAAAAAAATTAGAGGACTCGTTCTTTTTACCGCAATTGTGCTGGTGGCGGCTTGGAATTACAAGGCCGTTTTTCAAGGAATCAAATTTCTTGGAAAAGTAATCTTCCCATTTGTATTGGGTGGAGGGATTGCCTTCGTGATCAATGTGCCAATGCATTTCTTGGAAGAAAAAATTTTTGGAAAAGCGAAGGAAGAGAAGAAGAAATGGGCTTTAAAACTGGCAAGACCACTTAGCTTTATCATTACTTTGCTGCTGGTATTAGGAGTGATTGGACTTGTGCTCTTGGTAGTGATACCAGAACTCGGAAGAACCATTATGAATCTTGGAAAAACGTTGCAGGAATTTGTACCGCAAGTGCAAGCTTTTGCCATAAAGATGTTTGATGAGAATGAAGAGCTTGTAGCGTGGATTCAGGGGATGGAGTTTAATTGGGATGAACTTTTAAATAAAGGCGTGGATTTCCTGAAAAATGGTGCAGGAAATGTACTTGGTTCCACCATGGAAGTTGCAAAAAACTTAGTGAGCGGAATCGTAACAGCTTTTATTGCATTTGTCTTTTCATGTTATATTTTATTGCAGAAAGAAAGACTGAATGTTCAAGTTAGAAAACTCATGACGGCGTTTATGTCAGAAGATTGGAAAAACATTACTTTGGCACTTGCGTCAGTGACTTATAAAACATTTTCCAACTTTCTCGCAGGACAATGTTTGGAAGCGATCATTTTAGGGATCATGTTCTTTGTGGTTATGACAGTTATGGGAATGCCTTATACACTTCTTATTAGTGTATTGATTGCATTTACAGCTCTCATTCCAATGTTTGGAGCTTTTGTAGGATGTGGAGTTGGAGCCTTTTTGATTTTTATGATCAGTCCAACAAAAGCATTGATCTTTGTAATCGTGTTCCTTGTATTGCAGCAGATTGAAGGAAACTTTATTTATCCTCATGTAGTGGGGAACTCAGTTGGTTTGCCATCCATCTGGGTATTAGTCGCAGTATCTGTAGGCGGAAGCTTGATGGGACTCGTAGGGATGTTGATTTTCATTCCACTGGTTTCTGTATTCTATACGTTACTCAGAGGTATCGTAAATCGACGATTAGGATTAAAGAAATAGAAAATGAAATACGAAATCTTAGAAGATCATGTAGTGATCACAGGTTATGATTTGAATGATCTGTCTGTGGAAATACCAGAAAAAATAGAAGGGCATGCGGTGACGGAATTGGCACCGTATGCCTTTTCGGGTACAGACATAGAAGAGGTCATATTGCCAAAAACGGTAAGAAAAATAGGAAGATATGCATTTTACAACTGTAAGAAAATGCGAAGAATCAGTTTTTATAATACGATGAAAGATCTTGGGGCAGGTGCGTTTACTGGAGTCCATTCTATAAGGGAAATCGAAATTTCTTTTATAGGAGATAAAAAGTCGTGTCTGCGTGAGTTCCTGTTGGAACTTCCCGAGGAACAGAATGTGACGTTTCATTTTGAGGATGGAGATGCATATATTTTATTTCCAGAATTTTTTGAGGAAGCGATTGAAAACACACCGGCTCGTAACTTAGAAACCAGAACCCATGGAAGTGGAATTTTTTATCGCAATTGCTTTGTGCAGAGAGAGTTGGATTTTCGACTTTTCGATGAATGTTTTGGCAAAGGGAAGGCTTTGGAATTCCCGGAAACAGTATATTTGTTAGCAATTCAGAGATTGCTTTATCCATATCATTTGGAAGAAAAGGCAGCAGAAAGATACCTGGAATATTTGAAAGAAAATGTGGTGCAGTGCGGCGGGTTTGCAGCAAAGAGACTGAGAAAAGATGAGATGATCTATCTGGCAAAAAATTGTGTAAAAACACCGGATGAGCTGCAGGCTTTGATAGAAGCTGCCAATAAAAAGGACTTGATAGAAATCCTTAGTTTTTTGATGCAAGAAAAACGAGAGAGATTTGGAGTAAAAAGGAAAACATTTGAACTATGAATATCATACAGAAGCAGCAACAAAGAGAACTTCATAAGATAGAGATCTGTATGGACATTTTGCAGAATGGGCGAAATGAACTGTACCTTTCTATGCGCTTTTTTGACGTTGTTTTGCACAAACTGGAGTTAATGCCAGACAGTGGTATTCAAGGAATTGGGACAGATGGTTTCACGCTGTTTTTCTATCCTGACTATGTGATTGGAACTTACAAAAAGAATCCAATCCGTATGAATCGGAGCATATTGCATAGCGTGTTTCACTGTCTGTTTGGACATTTGCAGATTCCAAAAGATTTTGAAGAAATGTATTGGAATCTGGCATGCGATATTGTGGTGGAATCCATTATAGATGGATTAAACAAAACGTCTGTCAGAAGCAGGATTGTGCCTCTTCGCAGAAATACCTATCACAAATTAAAAGAAAATCTGGCGGTTTTCACACCAAAAGGAGTCTATCGAGAGCTCATGCGTTGGAATTTGCATTCGGAAGAAATTGCAAATCTTCAGATGGAATTTTGGATGGACGATCATGTGAGATGGGAAAAGGATGTTCCACCTGAAAAGAAAATGGAACGGGAGCGTACCTGGAAGGAGCTAAACGAAAAACTCCAAACTGAGATGGAAACATTTTCTAAAGAAGCATCGGAGAACGAGGATACTTTGTTTCAGCAGGTACAATTAGAAAATAGAGAACGTTACGACTATAAAAAGTTTTTGAAGAAATTTGCAATCCTCAAAGAAGAGATGCAAGTGGATACGGATAGTTTTGATTATATTTTTTACAATTACGGTATGGAATTATATGGGAATATGCCGTTAATTGAACCGCAGGAAACAAAAGAAGTTCTGAAGATTGAGGATTTTGTAATTGCAATTGATACTTCTATGTCCTGCAAGGCGGAACTGGTGAAAAAGTTTCTGGAAGAGACTTATCATATTCTGAGTCAATCGGAAAGCTTCTTCCGCAAGATCAATATCCATATCATTCAATGTGACGATAAAGTTCGATCAGATGTGGTTGTAAAAAATTACGAAGAATTACAAGATTACATGGAACATTTCGAAGTGAAAGGTTTGGGAGGAACAGATTTCAGGCCAGTCTTTGGATATGTGAATCAATTGATGAAAGAAAAAGCTTTTCATCGTCTCAAAGGGTTAATCTATTTTACAGATGGTTATGGAACATTTCCAGCGAAGAAACCATTATATGATACCGCATTTGTCTTTATGAAAGAGGATTATCGGGATATCGATGTGCCAGTGTGGGCGATGAAACTGATTATAGAACCGGAGGATTTAAAGTATGAATATTAAACGGGCAAAACAAGAAATTAAAGATGTCATAGAAGCATATTTGCTGAAAGACGAATACGGAAACTACGAGATTCCTGCAATTCGCCAGAGACCGATCTTCCTGCTTGGCGCTCCGGGAATTGGAAAAACACAGATTATGGAACAGATTGCAAAAGAGTGTGAGATTGGCCTGGTTTCGTATACGATCACACATCATACACGCCAAAGTGCGATTGGGCTTCCATTTATTTCTAAAAATGTGTATGGAGATAAAGAATATTCTGTGACGGAATATACAATGAGTGAGATTATCGCTTCCGTATACGACAAGATGGAAGAAACAGGTTTAAAAGAAGGAATTCTTTTCATTGATGAGATCAACTGTGTGTCGGAAACATTGGCGCCAGCTATGCTGCAATTCTTACAATGTAAAACATTTGGCAATCATGCAGTTCCAGATGGCTGGATCATCGTGGCGGCAGGGAACCCGCCAGAATATAACAAATCCGTACGCGAATTCGATGTGGTGACCATGGACCGTGTCAAAAAGATTGAAGTGGAACCAGAGTTTGTTGTGTGGAAAGAGTACGCCAATATGCAGGAAATTCATCCTGCAGTGATTTCCTATCTGACAGCAAAGGTATCGAATTTTTATCAGATGGAAACTACCGTGGACGGTATGCTTTTTGCAACACCGCGTGGTTGGGAAGATTTATCTCGCTTAATCCAGGTATATGAAAAGTTGGGTAAAGAAGTGGATAGGGAAGTAGTGGTTCAGTATATTCAATATCCTAAGATCGCAAAAGATTTTGCAAATTATCTGGAACTTTATTACAAGTATCAAGCGGATTATCAGATCGACGAAGTGATGTCAGGACATATAGATGAAACACTTGTAAGCAAGACAAGACTTGCCTCGTTTGATGAGAAACTCAGTGTAGTTGGAATCTTGTTATCGAGAGTGGTGGGCGAATTTAGAACTACTTACAAGAAGGAAGCTTGTGTCACAATGCTTTTCGAAAAATTAAAAGCATATAAAACTGCCTTGGAAACAGCAGAAAATCCGATTATTTGCTTGGAGCAGATTTTGAATGAAACTGTTGGGCATTTGGAATACAAGAAAAAAGCACAGATTTTAAATCGTGAAGAAGCATATGCTCTTCGGGATACGATTGAAAAGCTGGAACAATATGTGCAGTGTTTAAAAACAGAGCATATTGTGGATAACTTCGAAGCTTTTGAATGCATCCGTGGAAAATTCGCCGAGGAAAATGAAGTGTACCAAAACATGCTCGATGAGGCAGGAAGAAAACTAGAGTATGCATTTGATTTTATGGAAATCGCATACGGTAATAATCAGGAAATGGTTGCTTTCATAACAGAACTTAATACAAACTTCTACAGTGTTCAGTTTTTGCAGAGCTATGAATGTGAGCGTTATTATATGTACAACCAGAATTTGCTTTTTGATGAAAAACGCCAGAACATTTTGAAGAGAATAGATTTATTAGATCAGGTATAAGCATACATTGTATAAAAATCCTTTGTGGAGAAAATGTATGTTGAATTATTTGTGGGCAGGCATGAT
>JAZQMU010000056.1:0-10577 GCA_045543595.1 Faecalimonas sp. | reverse complement strand
CACTATGCATATTAAAGAACAATGCTGATCCGATTGGATTTGCACCATTCATTGAGTCAACTGCTGCATCATAGCATGAACTTGGAATATTTCCTGATGCTAATACGCGAGCTAATTTACCAGTCATAGCTGGTGTAAATTGACCTCTTTGGTAAATAACACCTTCTAAAGTGTTAGGGAAACGGCCACTTGCGATACGGTTCATAATAACTGCACCAACTGCAACCTTTCCTGTGTATGATTGATCACCAGCTTCACAGTAAATGATAGCTGCCATCAACTTAAGTTCAGATGCTCTTTTTTCTTTTTCGATTTCTTCTAAAGTTTTTGCTTCTTTCGTTCCATCTACACAAGAAACTTCAGCTCTTTCTACTGCATCACTTCCAAATAAAAGTGATTCATTTTTTACATAACCAACAAGATTTCCTGATGAAATTTTTGTCCAGCTTTCGCCTTCTTCTTGAACAGTAACAATTGTGTTGCTGTACATTTTACCAATTACAGTACCATCTGCTTTATCAAGTACGTCGATAGACTCTTCTGTGTTAGCCAAAGCCTTTCCGTACCACTCTTGTGTTTCAACTGCGATATCTGCCATTGCCGAAATATTTGACCATGTAGCAGCAAGTGGTGCCATCTCAGTTTCATAACTCATTGTATCAATTGCCTGAGCTTCAGATTGAGGAGTTGCAGCTAAAACTTCGAACTCAGTTGTAAAAAGTAAACTGCATGCGAGTGCTAAACTAACAATCCCTTTCTTTTTCTCAAATAACATAATAACCTCCTAAAATACGTGTAACAATTTATTCTTTACGATATTATATTCATTTAATTCATTTTTATTACAGTTTGTTACATAATTGTTACATTTCTTCTGACAAGGCGTATGCTATCATGATTTTTTTTTACTGTCAACCTTTTTCACTAAATTTTGTATATTTTCAACAATTGACAAACAAAAAAGTGTCCATCTTTGGACACTTTTCTATACTTTTTATACAATTTTAGCGTCTCTGACGCGCCACTTCGAACATCAAAACGGAAGCTGCAATCGCTGCATTTAAGGATTCAACCTGCCCTTTCATAGGAATTTGTACCCAAATATCTGCTTTATTTGATACCTCATCACGTAATCCGTTGCCTTCATTTCCTATTAGTATGGCACTTCCTGTTTTATAACATTCCTGGTCATAACTTTTCTTGCCTTCCAGATGCGCCGCATAGGATTTGATTCCTTTTTCGCGGAAAACATCTAAGAGTTCCAATAAATCTTCCACATAAACAACTGGCATTCTATAAATAGAACCCATCGTAGAACGAATCGTTTTCGGATTGAAAATATCAACGCTTTCTTTACTCAAAAAAACGGCGTCTACTCCTGCTCCTTCTGCTGTTCTGACGATTGTCCCAAGGTTCCCTGGATCTTGCAGATTATCAAGCACCATAAAAAGGGGATTTTCTACATTTAACAATTCATTTACATCATATGATCTCTGTTTGACTACACAGAGAACACCTTGCGGTGTCTTTGTATCTGAAACATGTTGAAACACTGAATCTGACAGAATCTCATATGGAAGATTTTGTAAATTTAAATCCTGTTTCTTCTTATTATAAAAGGATTCGGATACATATACCTTTTCCACACGTTCTTCAGGTACTTCCACAAACATGCGAAGGCCTTCTACAATAAACACTTTTTCCTCATTTCTGGCTTTGCCTTTCTTCTGCAATTGGGACAAACGCTTCACTTGAGGATTGCTTGTACTAGATATCATTTCTCATTCCTCTTTTCAATAACTAAACCTTAAATCTGTATCCAACACCCCAGATTGTCTCAATGTATTGAGGTTTTGAAGTGTCAAATTCAATCTTTTCACGAATCTTCTTGATATGCACCGTTACTGTTGCAATATCACCGATAGATTCCATGTCCCAAATCTCGCTAAAAAGTTCATCTTTTGTATAGACATGATTTGGATGTGACGCAAGAAATGTGAGAAGATCAAATTCCTTTGTTGTAAATGTCTTTTCTTCCCCATTGATCCAAACGCGTCTTGCTGTTGTATCGATCTTAATGCCACGAATCTCGATTACTTTGTTTTCTTCTACAGCGCTGCCCACTAATCTTTCATAACGAGCCATATGAGCTTTCACTCTCGCAACCAATTCACTTGGGCTAAATGGTTTTGTCATATAATCGTCCGCACCAAGCCCAAGTCCACGGATTTTGTCGATATCATCTTTTTTAGCAGACACCATAATGATCGGTGTATTTTTTTCTGCTCTGACCATACGGCAAATTTCAAAACCGTCCACTCCTGGAAGCATCAAATCGAGAATGATCAAATCAAAATCTTTCGTCAACGCACTTTCAAGACCTTTTTTACCATCATTTGCAACTTCCACTTCGAAGCCACTTAATTCCAGATAATCTTTCTCCAATTCAGCAATTGCCTGTTCATCTTCTACAATTAAAATTTTACTCACTTGCCGGCACCTCCTGATATTTTCTTATTACAAAATACATAACTGTTCCAGTTCCTTCTTTACTAGTTGCCCAAATCTTCCCACCGTGTTCTTCAATGATCTTCTTCACGATAGAAAGTCCAATTCCACTTCCACCTGTCGATGAATTGCGGGACGCATCTGTACGATAAAATCTCTCAAAAATATATGGCAGCTCTTTTGTGCCAATACCTTTTCCATTATCTTCTATTTCAACCTGAACAAAGTCTCCTACATCCTTCACGCGAAGATTAATGCGTTTTTCCGTCTTATCCATATACTTTGCAGAATTGGATATGATATTATTAATAACTCTCTTTAATTGTTCTGCGTCCGCGATTATTTTAACATTTCCTTCTACATAATTCAAATAATCAAATGCGATTCCTCTTGAATCCAGATCCACCTTCACTTCACTTGCGCAATCATCAAAGTAATCGCTCACGCGGATTGTGTTGAAGTTATATGGGATACGATTTGCGTCAATCTTTGAATATAAAGTTAATTCGTTGATCAACGTGTCCATTTCATTCGCCTTGTTATAAATTGTCCGGATGTAGCGCTCCATTTTTTCAGGAGTGTCCGCCACCCCATCCATGATTCCTTCTACATATCCTTTGATTGCTGTGATTGGCGTTTTTAAGTCATGTGAAATGTTACTGATAAGTTCTTTACTTCGCTTATCATTTTCTACTTTTTCAGTCGAAGTTTCTTTGAGTCGCATTCTCATTTCTTCAAAGTCTCGGCAAAGCTGGCCAATCTCGTCATCTGCTTCCACTTCCAACTCAAAATCCAGATTACCGTCCTTGATGTTCTGAGTTGCGATCTTCATTCTGCCAAGCGGCACAACAACACCTCGATAAATCCAAATGATCAGACCACCAGATGTGAGAACAAGAATCACAATAACTGCGATCAACATCTCTGCAAAGAACACTTTTACTTCCGGAATGTATTCACTCACACTTGTGATAAGAAATGCTCTGCCGTTATCGCTCATACTCAAACTATAGTCCACCTGCTTGATCAAAACTTGATACTCGCCTCCAATGAAAGTACTTTGATCTGTGGCTTCTATATCCATATATTCTGACAACGCAGCATATAATTCTTCTGCTTCTTTACTTCCTTCAAAAAGAACATCCTCTCCGTGTATAACAATCAGATATGAATTCTTTTCCCGCAATTCGTCGTTAATACTATCCAGATAGTCTTCATCCGTGAATTTTTCAGGCTCTCTGTTCGCTGTAATTTTCAGTTGCTGATACGTCTTATCCGTCATTTCGTCCATAACAGTAATCGGATTGGAAATCATCTGGTAACCAGAGTTGCTGACACCATATGTTTTTTCAATTGCTCGTATCTGAAACTGTGCAAATGCGAAAATAACTGCAACCGAGAGACAAAGCGGCAATATAATTACACTCATAAAACCTATGATCAATCGTGTTTTTAATTTCATACTTTTCTCCTTATATCATAGTTAGAGTTATTATAACATGTGCCAGGTTGTCTGACACTAAAGCAAATAGAAAATATTCTAAAGTTTTTCTAAAAGAAAAACTCACCGGAATGCTCCAGTGAGTTCGTTTTCTTCTTATAAATAAGCTTTCAATGCTTCTACTTTATCTAATCTTTCCCATGGTAAATCCAAATCGTTACGTCCGAAGTGTCCGTAAGCTGCTGTTTGTTTGTAGATTGGACGACGTAAGTCTAACATCTTGATAATACCTGCTGGTCTTAAATCAAAGTTTTCTCTTACGATATCAACTAATTTATCTTCTGATAATTTACCTGTTCCAAATGTATCGATCATGATAGATGTTGGTTGTGCAACACCGATCGCATATGATAATTGGATTTCACACTTGTCAGCTAAGCCTGCTGCAACAATGTTCTTTGCTGCATAACGAGCTGCATAAGCTGCTGAACGGTCAACCTTTGTACAGTCTTTACCAGAGAATGCGCCGCCACCGTGACGGGCCATTCCACCGTATGTGTCAACAATGATCTTACGTCCTGTAAGACCGCTGTCACCGTGTGGTCCACCGATTACGAAACGACCTGTTGGGTTGATGAAGAATTTTGTATTTTCATCAATCATTTCTTCTGGTAATACAGCGTCAAATACATATTTCTTCACGTCTTCGTGGATTTGTTCTTGTGTGATTTCTGGATTATGCTGTGTAGATAATACAACTGCATCAAGTCTTGCTGGTTTACCATTTTCATCGTATTCAACAGTTACTTGAGATTTTCCATCTGGACGAAGGTAATCTAATGTACCATCTTTACGAACTTCTGTAAGTCTTCTTGTAAGTTTGTGAGCAAGTGAGATTGGGTATGGCATTAATTCTTCTGTTTCGTTAGAAGCGTAACCAAACATCATACCTTGGTCACCAGCACCGATTGCTTCGATTTCTTCATCTGACATTCTGTTTTCTTTTGCTTCTAAAGCTTTATCTACGCCCATAGCGATATCTGCTGATTGTTCATCAATTGATGTGATAACGCCACATGTATGAGCATCAAATCCATATTTACCTCTGTTGTATCCGATTTCGTCTACAGTTTCTCTTACGATTTTTTGAATATCAACATAAGCACTTGTTGTAATTTCACCCATAACTAAAACTAAACCTGTTGTAATAGCTGTTTCACATGCTACACGGCTCATTGGGTCTTGTTCCAATAATGCATCTAAAACTGCATCTGAGATTTGATCACAGATTTTATCTGGATGGCCTTCTGTTACTGATTCTGATGTGAATAATAATCTTTCCATTCTTGTCTTTCCTTTCTTTTTTCTTTCTCTGTCAAGCTAAAAATAGCAGCCCAACAAGTCGGACTGCTTTATCTTCATAAACCAATCCTCTTATTGTTCGATTACTCGCTCAGGTTGGCACCTTCCATGTACGGGGTTGCCGTGGCTTGACAGATCCTTCTATCTCCACCACTCTGAATAAGAGAAAGTTTTCATTATTAAATTTGTTCCGTATGAGATAGTATCACTTATTATGATACACGTCAAGGGGAATTTACAATCTCTTTTATAAATAAATTATAAAGTAAGTGGCAAAGAAATTCTGTTGTTTTTACAACACACATGTTGCTAATGCCAATTTCGTTGGGATATTTCACTTTTTAGAAAGAGAGTGTTTTTCTGTTCTTTTTTCACTGGCGTTAATTTCCCACGTTTTATCAAGTCATTGATATTCTGTCTTGAACAATCCAAAAGCTCCATGGCTTCAGCAGTCCCCACCAAGCCGTTTGATACAAAGTTACAAAAATCTTTTTTCGACAGCGGAACATCTTCTCCCGCCTCGTAAAGTTGTTCGCCTTTAATAATATTTTTTTCTCCCCAACATATACCATATCCTCCAGGTTGGACAGTTAACTTTCTAAACAACTCATCATACTTCAAAAGCCTGTTTAACTGTGTATTTAGCTGTTCTGTTTTATTCAAATCTACTTTTTTTACTTTTCCGTTTCTAAAAAAAACAAGAACACATCTATCATCCAGACACACCACATCATCTATTCTTTTCTCATACCGCCCACAGAATCGCACCAACAAACTTTCTTCTGTTATTTCTTCCAAATAATAGTCGTCCTGCGCACAACGCCCCTTACCAGCAAGTAGTAACTCAAACTCATCATACTCCTGCAATCCATTTTCCTTCAAAATCTGTCCTAGATTTTGTCTATCCTCTGGAACGATTCTTTGGCGTACCCACATACGACTCCAATAAGAATTGATTGTCTTTTCACCATTCTTTAGCAAAGAAGACAATAATAAAGGTGTTTCCCACGGGTCTGCATCATCTGGTAACTCTATATAAAACTGTTTCGCCTTTTCATAATATAACAAATATGCTACATCTCTCTTGCTGATATCATATTCATCTCTGATTGCAAAAACTCTCATAATATTTCCACCTATTCCACAACATTTCCCAAATCTTATCTTGCCATGCTTTTGGTAAAATCCCGTCCAACTCCTGAAACAAATATTCTTTATCTTTCTCTTTTATAGAGTTTAGTTTCGGCAATTCACTTTTTGGGATCAATTCCAGATTTTTCTGAGCAGAACGACTACCCACAAAACTTTGCACTGGCCTATCCTCCATCACATCAAAACGTTCTAGTTCTTCCTCCGTGTGACATCTACAACATAACGATAATCCATGATCAAATAATGGGGCTAATCTAAATACTTTTTTCTTAGAATCTCTCAATATTTCAATATTTGCGCCATGTCTATCTCGATTTAAAATCAGATAATCTACTACAAGCATTTGATAAATATATTGTCCCCAACCTTGTCGAACACAAAACTCTAATGGAGTTTCACCATTTTGTCGTTCTAGTTCATAATAGACTTCTAATGCTAGTTTACTTTCACCTTTTTGTTTAAAATCAGCAGATGCACAAAGATAAGTATCATACTCTTTCTCACTCACTGCAATCTGTGCATTGATCAACTGATAATGCAAATGGTCAATCCCCCAAATATCAAGCAATCTGTCTACGATAATTTCATTTACACACTCGTGGCCTATGATTCCCACTACGCGGTCATAGTCGGATAATTTATAATACGTTTTTTTTCCTTCAAATTCCGAGTACGCTTTTAAAAAAGAACCTGCCGTACCGGAAGAATTCCGAATCTTAGCCCATGAGAGATAAGTCAAATCCTGTTTTTCATGAATAATCTGTTTTTCCATAAATATCAACTACTTTCTATATCTGCTATAATCAATATAAAACAGCACTTGACGTACGTCAAGTACCATCTCTTTTTTGAAAGCTTATTATTATCTTAAAACATATGATGTATTGCTAAGATAAATTTCATCGATCATTCGCAATTCATCATCGTTAAATGTTGTATTTTCTATCGCCCTGATATTATCCAAAATCTGTTTTGATTTTGACGCACCAATAAGCACGCTAGTCACAACTTCATCCTTCAATACCCAAGCAAGCGCCATCTCCGCCAAAGTTTGCCCTCGCTCTGCCGCCAACGCATTTAATTTCTGAATCTGCAACAGACGTTCTTCTGACAATGCTGCTTCTTTGAGAAATCTTCCATCTTTTTTCACACGGCTATCTTCCGGAATTCCTTTCAAATATCTATCAGTCAACAAACCTTGTGCTAGGGGACTAAATGCAATAATACCTTTTTTCAACTTAGCTGCGGTTTCTTTCAATCCATTCTTCTCAATTGTTCTGTCAAAGATAGAATATCGATTTTGATTAATGATAAATGGACATTTTAATTCTTCAAGTATCTTTGTCGCTTCTTCTAATTTCTTTCCATTATAATTAGAAAGACCTACATACAATGCTTTTCCACTTTGCACAATCTGAGCCAAAGCTCCCATTGTTTCTTCCAGTGGAGTATCTGGGTCCATTCGGTGATGATAGAAGATATCAACATAATCCAATCCCATGCGTTTCAAACTTTGATCCAAGCTGGCAATCAGATACTTCCTGCTTCCCCAATTACCATATGGCCCTGGCCACATATCATATCCAGCTTTTGTGCTGATTAACAACTCATCTCTATAAGCCTCAAAATCTTCTTTTAATATCTTCCCAAAATTCTTTTCTGCACTTCCATAAGGTGGTCCATAGTTGTTTGCAAGATCAAAATGTGTAATCCCATTGTCAAAAGCTGTATGACACAATTCTTTCATATTATTATAGTCTGCATCATCGCCAAAATTGTGCCACAAGCCGAAAGAAATCGCTGGTAATTTCAAACCGCTGTCTCCGCAGAAATTATATTTCATATTGTCATATCGTTTGTCTGATGCTTGATACATAACTACCTCCTATATTTCATTTCTGTCTCTTAGACCTTTTATAATTCGAATCGCTGTCAATATAAAAACCAGTGCTCCAAATAGAAAAAATGCTCCTGCTATCATCAATCCACTATTTTGTTGTTTGATTCCCATGATTAATATGACTATTCCGGCAATTAATGCAAGCGCAACTAAAATTCCACTCATAACAAACGCAAAAACCATTGGTGAATCCACATTTTTATTCGTTTTCTTCATGAGTTTATTCTTTATCATAAAAAATCCGCCAATCCAAAATGGTATGGTAAATAACAGCATCTGATAATTCTTATCCCTTATACATATAAAGCAAGCAGCAACTAAAAAGCCTACCCAAAACAGTGCAAACCCTAGAACAAATAATCTATGAAATATCCTTATTCCATTTTGGTTATTCAAAATCTGGGAAAAACTTTTTCCCGCCGACGAAACGCTGCATATTAAGAAAGGGATAAATATCAATTTCGCCCCTTCATTCTTGATCATAAAATACAACAATAATACCGTTATAACTATTGATGAAATTAATTTCTTGGTTGCAAGGCCCTTCTTCATAATAATCTCCATTTACTTTGTTTTCATAACTTTTATAATTCTTGCACGATTGAATCTTTGCATGATTACAAAAATAAGATCAAATATTGCACTCAAAACAGACGTTATAAAAAATACCTCGAATGCTCCAAACCATCTTGACGCTATCAGCGGCACAAAACTAAACACAATATTCGTTTCATGCACCAGTTCCGATTGACAAGTTGCCTGCACAATTTCATCCCAACTGTGCTTTGATACATCAAACACTTCCTTGTCATATGTAGGCATTTTCTGCTTCCATCTTTTTACTTTTATTGTCTTATATAATTGCATTTCTCTCTCAGTAACACGATACCATCTCTTTTTGTAATCTGCCTTGTTTTGCATGACAATATCAAAGATTGTTCCGATCAACAATCTTACTAAGAAGTGATATGCTGTTGTTCCGAACGTGATTGCAAGGATGAACGATATTTTGCTGTTTGTCATTTCGTATAAGAAATAACAGCATGTGATCGCTATTATGGATATGCAAGAAATTCTCTTCATTATCTTTGGCATAATGCTCTCCTTAAATTTGAATTTATCGAATCATTTATACATTTTCATACTGGTTCGGAACATACGGAAGTATTCCCCATGTAATTTCATCAGCATAATGAACTTCAGTATGTATCATGGAACGGTAGTCTGCTGATGTAGCTTTAATGCACGGATATTCCTTACACTCTTTACACTTAGGTAATCCTCTTTTTACTATGCAACTTTTTGCGTTACAGGGGTCATCCTTACAATAGCAATTTTCACTATAACACCCTTCGCAGCGCATACTCCAGTCTGTATTTCCCCACATTTTAGTGAGATGCGATTCCATAACAGCTCGCAATTGCTCATCCAAATTCTGATGATGGACACACAAATCACAGCGTTGCCCACACATTGAAAATAAAGCATTCTCTTTGGAAAATGGCTTTCTATTCGGTCTCTTTTTGATAAGAATAAGCTTCTTTACTTCTTCCAATTGTTGTAAAGTTTTAACATCAATAAACATCCATTTTCCATCATGGTAAGTTTTTGAATTATTGTAATAATCTAAAATATACTCTGAAAATTCTTGCTGCTGCATTTCAAAAAGTTCTCGCTCTTTCTTGCCAAAGATGATTAGAAAAGTATATTTGTCGTCATGAATATAAATGGTAAGGATAGTCTTTTGACCTTGTTTGAATTTCAACTCGTCTTTTCCGTCACCTATTTCGTCAAGACGATATTTACCACGCATAAATATCATTGTTTCATGACTAATCTGCTCTAAAATATTCATGATACACCTCCACAAATTCTAATTTATCTGTGAATATACATTCTTGTCATATCGGATTCACCATCACCTTGCACCATACACAGAAACTCCCATCCATATTTTTCGTAAAATCCGATATGGTCAGTAACAAGATAAATTGGAGAAACACCTTTTGATTTCATGTCATCCACAACCATATTTAACAGATTTCCTGCAATTCCCTGACATCGATATTTTTCATCTGTATAAACAGCGCATACATTAGGTGTTAGGTCTTTTCTGTCATGAAAATCATTTTCAATTACACCCATTCCACCAATTATTTGATTCCCGTCTATACAAAAATACCATCCATATTCTGTTTTATTCTGCAAATATGC
>JAZQMU010000055.1:0-3994 GCA_045543595.1 Faecalimonas sp. | reverse complement strand
AAAAGCTTATCTGATAATTCTTCGATTTTTTCATCTTTCGCATCTTTCTTTTCTTTTTCAGTAGTTTCTTCCACTACGTCTTCCGCAGTTTCTTCTGCAACTTCTTCTGTTTCTTCAATCACAGCTTCTGTTGTCTCTTCCACTACTTCCTGATTCATTTCTTTTTCCAATGGAATGTTCCACCTTTCTAATGTTGTTTATGGAAAATCTCATCAAGCTCATCTTTCAGAGTTTTCAGAGTCTTCATTACGTTTTCATAATCCATTCGTTTTGGTCCGATGATACCAATGGTTCCTTGCATTCCTTCGCCAAGCTCATAAGTTGCTGTCACCACACTACAGTCTTTCATATTCTGAACCGGAGCTTCGCTGCCAATGTATACCTGGATTCCTTTGTTCTCATCTTTTGCAAGTGTCTGAGTTACAATCTCTTGTAAGAGTTGTTTTTCTTCGAATGCATTGATTATTTCCTGAGCGCTTTGATTGTCACTAAGTTCTGGATACTTGAACACGTTGGTTGCGCCACTTGTGTAAATCTCCATATCGTTATCCAATTGGATTGTGGCTGCTACTGCATCAAGCACATCTCCAATCACTTCACTATGGATACCAGCTTGTTCTTTCAATCTTGCGATCATTCCAAGGTTGATTTCTTCCACTGACATACCAGTGAGTGTTGTATTCAGCAACATGTTGAGTTTCAACAATATCTCATTACTAAGTGTCTCGCCCACAGTAACAAGCTTATTCTTAATAATGTTTCCTTCCATAACGATAACTGCAACAATCTGGTTATCATCAACCTGTGATAATTGAATGAACTTTAGTTTATTGCGATTAATTGTCGGAGCAGAGATCATCGTCGCATAATTTGTATTCGTAGCAAGTACCTTTGCAGCCTGCTTTAAGATCTTATCCATCTTATCGGCTTTCTCTAGCATCGCTTCTCGCATCTCGATGACTTCCTGTTCCTTTTCTTCCATCAACAGATCCACATAAAGTCTATATCCTTTATCTGAAGGAATACGTCCTGCTGATGTATGAGGCTGCATGATATATCCTAAATCTTCCAGATCTGCCATCTCATTACGAATGGTAGCGGAACTTAAGTTCAAATCTGTGTACTTTGAAATTGTTCTGGAACCTACCGGTTCACCTGTCTCTAAATATGTTTTGATAATCGTCTGCAAGATTGTAAGTTTTCGACTATCTAACCCGTGATCCAGTGCCATACTAACCTCCTTTTTCTCTTGTTAGCACTCTTTTATTCCGAGTGCTAACATCTACGTTATTAAGATATCATCAAGGTATGTTTTTGTCAACCATGTTTATATATTTTTTAGATTTACCACAATTTATTCATATTTACAAAAGCTTGACTGTAATAAACAGCCAAGCTTTTTTCTAATTTCTAAACTTATCAAAGAAATCTACAATATTATTTTTCCATTTATATAAAATATTCCTTTCTTCTTTGACATACCCAATTAATTCCTGGAATTCTTCACAGTCATGCGAATCTCTCGCGCTTTCTGCTTCTTTCAATGCTATTTTATATTTGTCCTTTTCACACAACTCTTCCACTTGCGTTGTAACCTTAGAAACGTATACAGAATGATAATATTTATATCCCTCTTTCATCTTGCCATAATCAGGATATTTTCCCAAGCCAGATTCTAATAAAGAAAATGCCTTTTTATACTCCCCTTGTCCATAGGAATCCGCCACTTCTTTTATAATGCTTATGACATCCTTGAACATATCTACTTCCTGTTCCATCTGTGCCTTTCTAGTCAGGAAAGCGGCTTCTGGAACAATCTGATAATAAGAACCCAGTTTACGAATCCAAGTATCATATTCGTCAACAGAATCCACTGATAATGTTTGTTCCAAGATTGCATTAACACAGAGTTCCTGAAGTTGTTCTACTTTGGAGTATTCTAAATAAGAAGAATCAATCTTGGCAATCTGTTTTAAAGCATCCACATATTCATTCTTCGTCAAATAGGCTTCTGCATTTTCATAACACTCTTTCCCCTGACCTTGCGCCACAATAAATTCTTTCATTCTGGTCGCCTCTAAGGCAATCGTCTTATGATCAATTCCTGCAATTTCTTCTAACAACGCTGCAGCCTCTTTATAACCGAGCTTGTCTTCTTTCCATTTTGATTTTATTTCTTTGATGTGTTCCAAGAATAACTCTTCATATTGAACAGAATCTTCCAGTTCTGCAAACTTGTTATTATACATATTTACAGCCTTATCATAATCCTGCTTGTTCAGATAACATTTTATCTGCATATCTGGATATGAGGCATATACACTCATTCCAAGGATTACAACAAGAAATAAAACGACACAGAGCAAAAGACCTTTATTTACCTTGCGCATAGCAAACCACTCCCTTCTAAATCAGTTTTTTACAATTAAAGTGTATCGTATTATTTCAGTACAATAAATTGTTATAACTGCGATATAGAGGGTGCTATTTCTGTCAATGAATAACATTAATTTCAAAACAATATCTCAGCAAATACATAATTACTCACATCAATACCAGACTTAGTCAATTTCAAACTATCCCCGTCAAAATCAACTAACTCTTGTTCTATCATCTTTTCAATCTGCATACCATACTTTTCAAACAAATCTATGCCAAACTGTCTTCCAAATTCACTCTGAGATATTCCTTCCATTTTTCGCATCCCAAGAAAAATGAATTCCTCCATCTGCGCTGTGCAATCCAATTCTTCTACATCAAGCCTTATTTGATCAACTGTGCCAGATAACTTCATATATTCCGCCAAATCCTCTGTATTATGAAACCTCACATTTTCAATCATAGAAGATGCTCCAAGTCCAAGTCCCAGATAATTCTTTCTCTCCCAATATCCAAGATTATGCTTGCACTCTTTTTCTTCTTTTGCATAGTTCGAAATCTCATAGCGATGATATCCAGCCACTTCTAATAATTCCTCTGTCCGCCTGTAAATCTCACGTTCTTCCTCTTCAGTTGGCAAATCGTTTTCTCCTTCTGTACCTTCCCCGTAAAGTTTTGCAAAAGGAGTACCTTCTTCGATGATCAGACTATAGGCAGAAATGTGATCTGGCTTCAGTTCTATAACTTGCTTTAAACTCTCTTCCCAGGCACTTATTGTCTGCTTTGGAATTGCTGAAATCAAATCTACATTCACATTCTCAAAACCACATTCCCTTGCAAGTATGTAACTATCCAAAAATTCTTCAAAAGTATGTATTCTTCCAAGTACTTTCAAATCCTCATCATTTGCCGACTGAAGTCCGAAGCTGATACGGTTGATTCCTGCTTTTCTGTATGCTTCCAGTTTTTCTCTCGTAACAGTTCCCGGATTTGCTTCTGTGGTAATTTCCGCATCATTTACAACCTCAAAAACATCATAAATAGCATCAAAAATACACTCCATCTGATCGCCAGTTAAAACAGACGGCGTTCCTCCACCCAGAAAAATAGTTGTGACTACATAGTTCCTTGCAAACTCTCTGTTAGCCTTTATCTCTTTTATCAAAGTTTCCACATATTGCTGAATGGTCACATCATCCGAAGGACCTGATAAAAAATCACAATATGCGCATTTTCTCACACAGAATGGAATATGAATATATAACTCCAACTCTTTTTTCATATCAAATCCTCCCTCCTATATACTCATACAAGAAAAGTCCACTTCTCCGTGGACTTTTCTGATTTTTATTTCTTGTCGTCTAATTTTAATACACTCATAAATGCCTTCTGTGGAACTTCTACATTTCCAATCTGACGCATTCTCTTCTTACCTTCTTTTTGTTTTTCAAGAAGTTTTCTCTTACGCGAAATATCACCACCGTAACATTTTGCAAGCACGTCTTTACGAACCGCTTTTACTGTCTCTCTGGCAATAATCTTGCTTCCGATAGCTGCCTGAATAGGGATTTCGAATAAATGTCTAGGAATCTCATCCTTTAATTTTTCGCACATT
>JAZQMU010000054.1:0-9236 GCA_045543595.1 Faecalimonas sp. | reverse complement strand
GTACATCGTAGGGATGAGCTTCGCGCATCCAAAACATATATGGAATCTTTGGAGAAGACAGAGAATATCGAGTTTATCTGGAGCTCCGAAGTAGTGGAAATTCTGGCAGATGAATTTGTAACAGGTGTGAAGGTAAAGAGTCGCAAGGACGATTCTGTCCGCATGGTTGCCTGTGATGGTATCTTTGTTGCAATCGGAAATGTTCCAAATACGGAATTAATCAAAGGTCAAGTGGAGTTGGATGAAGCAGGGTATGTGCCTGCGGATGAAACAACCAGAACCAATATTCCAGGCGTGTTTGCAGTTGGAGATATGAGAAACAAACCACTCAGACAGATTGTAACCGCCGTGGCAGATGGTGCAGTTGCATCCAAGTATGCGGAAGAATATATTGATAGTATGTAAGACAAATTTTGTCAATTTGAAAGCCTTGACATTCCCATATTCATAATATATAATTCAAATACGTTTGCGAACCAGACACCAATTTTAGGGCTTGTACTGGTTTCGACGGGGGTTTTGAAGTTGAGGAAGCCATCCGCGGGACGGGACCGCGTAACAATCCGTACTTTAAAATTAAACGCAAACGAAAATTTAGCGTACGCTGCCTAGTGGCAGTAGTCGGTCTTAGGTCGCTCACTGCTTAAGCAACCGGCTTCAACGAGGTGAGGCACTTCGTTTCCAAAGCTTTGCGGAGATGGAAGAACTTATGAAGCTACTAAAGTCAGAAGCCTGTCATTAGGCGTTTGACGGAGGGAATGTCAAAATAATGACTGTGATGGGAGATGCCTGGATGGACGGGCTTTCGGACAGGGGTTCGATTCCCCTCAGGTCCACTAAAAAAGGAATGAGGTTTTGCCTCATTCCTTTTTAATTATCCGTATATAAGCACCGTCCAACACATGAAAGTTACACTTTTTTCATCTTTTTCTTCACAACAACAAGCACAATTGCCGTAACAACTACAACTCCACCAACTGCAAATCCAATTATTTCTTTACTTCTATCATGACCTGGAACAATTGGTTTACTTTCATCAATTTCTGACACGATCTCATTTGGTTTACTCTCATCAATTTCTGGCGTTGGTTCCACAGGTTCATATCCATACAACTCCTCATGGTCCGCTGTCAGATTGTCAAGACACATCCAAAAATTTCTCCATCCATATCGATAGCTGCAGAAACCCCACGTACGACCATCTTCGTCTTCATAAATCATACTATACATTGGCATGTCATCTGGCGTCACTTGCATCGTTTCACAGATAGGCGATCCCGGATAATTCCATACATAAATTTCTTCCACACCATCTTCACCTTTTGCTACGCCTTCTTTTGCTACAAACTCACTTCCATAATCTTCTTCAAAGGAAATATAGTCGTATATTAAATCCATATACGCTAACGACACCCATCCGGAATCATTCCCATCAAAGTATCCGTCGTAACTTCCCCACACGATTCCATCCGTATCTTTATATATCCAATCAACCCATACTTGTGTTCCATTATCGATTCTTGCAACTTCGCTTGCATCAATTGGACTTTCATACACGATCACCTCACCGCCAGGACCATTTACTAAAAAACTGCGGTGAAAGTAAGAGCAGTCCTCTTCATATTCTATAAAAAAGTTATCGTCTGGTGTCCAGATTACGTCCGCTTTCGCCACTGCACTATTTAAAAACAAGCACGCTGCAAAAGTAAATAAACCGATCCATTTTTTCATAATTAATTTCCTCCTCACTAAATCAACAACCCAACAATCCAGGAAACACAATTTGCCCAAACTGCCAACTTCACAGGATTTTTTATATCCCATCCATCTTTCGCAAACCAACTATAAACTATCGCTTCTGTCAGAACCACCAAAATTTCAATCGGCACTTGTATCCAAATACGATTATCTCCCAGCATAGACAAATACACTGCCGGTGGATTGGTAAGCACATTTGTCAGAAGCATTAATATTAAATTTTTCTTTGAAAATTCTTTCCGAACTACAAGCACGATTACTTCAATAATCTGTGTAAGCAAAAGAGAAATTCCAAATGTTATCAAATAATACTCCATATCACTTACACCCCTTTCGAATAATCGCATTTTATTCCGATCAATAAAATCACTAGTGAAAGTAGGCTGCTGACTGCTCCGATCAAATTGCTTGAAACAGGAATTTGAAGACCCATATACACTGGAACAAATCCAAGGAACAATCCAAATGTCAGTAGTCCAAAAGCAAATCCTGGCAATTCTCTCCAATGGTCTACAAGGAGATAAAGTGTAATTGGCATTGTCATATTGAATAAAAATAAGGCCAGCACACCGCAAATCATATTTGCACTAAACAGATAACATATAGTTGAAAGCAACAGAGAAGCCACCACTGTTTTTGTTAAACCTGCTCTCACAGAAAGGATCCCTCCTGCCATTTTGCCAAGAACTACTGCAAATACACCGATCAAACTTGCAACGATGGTCGTCTTCCATGAGAAACTCACTGCCAAGCCTGCGTAAGACCTTAGGATTACAACCAATACACAGCATATTACGAGACCTGCTGATTTCTTCTTTGAACTTTCCACGCTTTCGCATAAAACAGGTTCTCTTTTCCACGCTCCAAAAGAAAGTATCCCCATAACAATTGCAGCCATGAATACCGGCCACATACCAAAGTTCTTGTTGGCTAACTGCGCACCTACAAATAGTCCAAAGGCTCCCGGGGCCACGAAGATTCCGAGCGCCTGCCCTTTCCAGCCTCTCCCATAATCCTCGCGGATCACACTTATGCCTGCGCCCACATGGAACAATGCATTTCCGATTCCGAGAACTGCTGGATTCACAAAAGCACCCACTAGAGTAAGTGCAACACCTAATATGGCAGTCACCACAGAATAATTCTTTCTGGATTTCAGAACCACTCCATCCAGAACTGCTCCCATCGGCATCTGCAGAGCAAATGCACAGAAATTATAAATTAAAAACTTTTCGTAGCCAGCATTTGCAAATGACATTGCCATAGCAAACGCACAAACGCCGTCCACAAGAAAATGAAGAATGGAATATATTGCTGTAATCATCATTCATTCCTCCTTTTCTTATAAGACGACGTTCTCATTCATTTCTATCCTAATTTGTGTGCCCCTTCCCCGATTTCTACCACATAAATTTCTGGTTCATGACCCACTTTTTCTTTATATTTTTCTGTAATTACTTTCTTAAATCCATCAATGGATTCATCCTTCACGATATTTACCGTGCAACCTCCAAAACCGCCGCCTGTAATACGGGAGCCAAGAACTCCCTCCTGAGACCATGCGATTTCAACCAAAGCATCTACTTCCTCACAAGATACTTCATAGTCATCTCGGAGTGAAATATGGGACTGATTCATAAGATTTCCAAATCCTCCTATATCTCCCGCCTTCAATGCTTCCACAGCTTTGATCGTTCTCTGATTCTCATAAACAGCATGTTTTGCACGTTTTCTACACACCTCATCCTGAATCAACATTTTGTTTTCTTCAAACTCTGCCTCAGTCAGATCACCCAGACTCCTGATATTAAACCGCGATTGTAATTCCTGCAAAGCCATCTCACATTCATTTCTGCGGTCATTATATGCTGAGTTTACCAAACTATGTTTCACTTTACTGTTCACGATCACAATCTTTGCCCCATCCAAAACAACTGGCGCATATTCATATTCCAACGTACTTGTGTCTAAAAAAATAGCATGATCCTTTTTTCCCATAGCACTTGCAAACTGGTCCATTATTCCACAATTACAGCCATTAAAATTGTTTTCCGAATATTGTCCGATCAGGGCAATCTCCTGCATAGAAACATCAAACCCGTACAAGTCTCTCAGTGCGATCCCTGTCAGCACTTCCAACGCTGCGGAAGAGGATAAGCCGGAACCATTTGGAATATTTCCGTAGATTAAGAAGTCCATCCCACAATCCATCTCAAAGCCACGCTCTGCAAATGCCCACATAACCCCTTTTGGATAGTTGGTCCAGGCTGCTGCCTTGTATGGTTTCAGATGTTTGAGATCCGAATAAATCACTCCTCGATGTTCCATATTCATAGAGAAAAATCGCAGTTTGTTATCACGGCGTTTTCTTGCCACGCCATAGATTCCCAAAGATAGTGCGCATGGAAATACATGGCCGCCGTTATAGTCCGTGTGCTCTCCGATCAAATTCACACGGCCTGGCGCGAAATAAGTTCGGATGTCACCTTTCGCGCCAAATTTTTCTTTAAATTTATTTATCAATTCCGTTCTCATTTGTAATCACCATCCTAAATTCATTCTATCTACTATTTATCTTTCAGTCAATCCTGATGCACCTCTTGTTACGCACAAAAATTACTGTTATAATATAGGTCTAGATACAATCGGAGGAAATAACAAATGTATACGTTTATTGTAAATCCCAATGCCCGCACTGGACTTGGACACAAGGTTTGGAAAGACCTAGAAATCATTTTAAAAAACAAAAAAGTTGATTATCAGGTATTCTTCACAAAATACCGCAAACATGCTACAGAAATTACCCGCCAGATTACATCCGACGGGGAAGAACATATTGTTGTTGCACTTGGTGGTGATGGCACTGTAAATGAGGTAGTAAACGGTATCGTCAATGTGGACAAAACAACTTTAGGGTATATTCCAATCGGTTCAAGCAACGATTTTGCAAGAGGACATTCTATTCCAAAGGACGCAAAAAAAGCGTTGGATGTAGTATTACATAGCAAAAAACGCGAGACAATTAATATTGGACAATTAGAATATAAAAACACCGTTCGCCGTTTTGCTGTAAGTACGGGTTTTGGATTTGATGCAGGTATCTGCCACGAAGTCGTAGTTTCTCATGTGAAAAAATTCCTGAATAAATTAGGACTTGGAAAACTCACTTATGTGTTTGTTGCCCTCCATCATCTATTCGTATGTAAACCTTGTACTGTGAAGGTAACACTTGATGGTGAAAGAACAATCACTTATCCAAAGACTCTTTTCGTTGCAACTATGAACAGTAAGTTTGAAGGTGGCGGCGCGAAATTCTGTCCGAAAGCTGACCCAACCGATGACAAGCTAGACCTTTGTATTATTTCGGGAATCTCGAAATTAAAATGTCTTTGCCTGATTCCAACTGCATTTATGGGATTCCACACGATATTCAAAGGTGTATACACTCACAAATGTAAGACAGCGGAAATGAATGCAGAGATTCCAATGGCACTCCACACAGATGGGGAACCGCTCTTTGTTCAGCGCCATACAAAAGTGTCTTGTATTCCAGACAAATTAGATTTGATCATTGAATAAATAAAACCTCCGGGAATTTCCCGGAGGTTTTTGTATGTGCTAAATCAATTTTCCTGCAAGTTCCAATGCTTTTTCAACCATCACGTCGATATTGTAATATTGATACTCTGCAAGTCTTCCAAGTAAATAAAAGTTTGGAATTTCTGACACTTCTGCTTTGTACTTCGCATAAAGTGCATGATTTTCATCATTTGCAATCGAATAATATGGAATCTGTCCATCTTCTCCTGTATACGCGCTTGGATACTCTTTTGAAATCGTGGTCCCTTTACACTTCTGACCAGTCAGATATTTATACTCTGTGATTCTTGTATAATCCTGATCCACTGTATAATTCACAACCGAATGACCTTGGTAATCATCTTCCTCATGATATTCAAAGTCAAAATGAAGTGTACGATATGGGAGACGACCATATTTACAATCAAAGAACTCATCAATTGGTCCTGTAAAGATTACTTTCCCTGCAAATTCTTTCCCTTCAAAATATACTTTGTTGTCTCTGATCTCAAGCACATCTTTTGCTTCTGTATCGAGACGAATTTCAATATTCTCGTGTCCCACCATATTTTCATACATTGGTGTAAAGCCGTGAAGTGGACATCCTTGGTACTTGTCTCCAAAGTAACAGTTATCGTAAGAAACATTAACTGGAACTCTTGCAGTCACTGCAGGATCAATTTCTTCAGGCTTTTTCCCCCACTGCTTCATTGTGTAATATACGTAAATGTTATCGTAAACGTATTTTCCAATCATCTGAAGATCTGGATCTTCATGGTTCATAAGATCTAAAATTGGCACTTTTGTACCCATGCCGTAAATCGAAACCAGTTTTTCTTCTAGTTCTTTTCCTTTTTCTTCCCCGTATGCCTTTTTCAACGTATGAAGGTTGAAAGGCACTGGCATATATTCGCCGTGAACATTTGCCACTACTTCATGTCGGAATTCATACCAATCTGTAAAGCGTGAAAGGTACTCGTATACCTGTTCTCTGCTTGTATGGAAAATATGTGGCCCATACACATGAATAAGCACTCCATGTTCGTCCTTTTCATCATAACAGTTTCCTGCAATATGTCGCTTCTTTTCAATGATCAATACTTTTTGATTGTTGTCCGCAAGTTCTCGCGCAGCCACACAGCCTGCTGTACCTGCCCCAATGATAATTACATCATACATGCTGTCACCCCATTATTTTTCGTATTTTTCTTGTCCTAATATTACATTAACATATTTTGCATATTTTTCAAAGGCTGCTGGAATCGGATATTCTGCTTCCACTTCCTCCGGATGGACAAAAAGCATCTTTTCTGTGCAAGATTTCTCCAGTTCATCCACACGTACCACATACCCGATCATATGCCATTCCACGTGACTGAATATGTGTTTTGCCTCATCTAACGCTTTCACATGAAGCGGCGCAAGTCCAATCTTCTGACTATATGCTACTGCTTCCTCTTGAGACAAATGGCCTTCCACATTCGGAAGTTCATAGAGACTTGCCAAAAGTCCTTTCGCAGGACGTTTTCGGATTGCCACGTTTTCTCCGTCCTTGAAAATAAATACCGTCTTCTTTTCTATCTTTCGGGCCTTTGCTTTACTTTTTACCGGAAGTTCCAACTGAGTTCCATTTGCCTTTGCCTGACAGATATTTGCAACCGGACAGATATCACACTTCGGCGCACCATTCGGAACACACACAATTGCCCCCAGTTCTATCAGTCCCTGGTTAAAATCGCTAGCAGCATCCGTTGGAATCACTTCTTCTAATTCCGTTTCCACACGACTTCTCACACTTGCCTTCATGATATCCTCATAGTTTTCTGTGATTCTGGAAATCACGCGCAAGACATTTCCATCCACTGCTGGTTTTGGAATGCCAAATGCAAAAGAACTGATTGCACCTGCTGTGTAATTTCCTATTCCTGTCAGACTGCGTATCTTTTCAAAATCTGCCGGTATTTCCCCGTGATGAAGTTCCATAACCTGCTGCGCAGCTTTCTGCATATTGCGAACGCGATTGTAATAGCCAAGACCTTCCCATAGTTTCAACAATTTATCTTCCTCTGACTCTGCCAAGGATTTGACATCTGGAAGTTCTCTCAAAAATCTTTCATAAAAAGGTTTCACGGCCTCCACTCTCGTCTGCTGCAACATAATCTCAGAAACCCAGACATGATATGGCGTCGGATTGTTTCGCCATGGTAAGTTACGTTTATTTTCACGGTACCAAGCTACCAATGGTTCTACCATCTGTTTTAATCGTTCATTTCCCAGAAAAACCGGAACCTGTTCCCCAATTTCGATAATATCTTTTGTCACATTACAATCGTAAGCTAGGATTTTTACACCTTGTTTTTCAGCGTCTTTCAGTGCCTTTGCAAACTCCGGATGTGTCTCCGCATTCGGTGCAAAATATTTCACACCTTTCATCTGAACCACGAAGAACACATATGCTTCATAGCCTGCTTTTACCGCTTCCATCAATTCTCGCAAATGCTTTACACCACGTTCTGTTGGCGCATCAGGGAATCGTACCACTCCGTTATCTTCCAGTGTCACGCCCTTGACTTCCATAAAAATCTTTCGACCATTTGCCTCAATATATAAGTCAAAACGCGAACTTCCATATGTAGTTTCCGGCTTCACAAGTGTCACATCGGAAAACAGTTTTCCACCACGGATAAACTCTTCCACCACCTTATTTGGCACTTGTGAATCCATATTGATCATACGGTCACCTTTTTGCACTCCGATCAAATCCCACTGCGTTTTACGCTCTGGATTTGCTGCTTTCTGAACATACACTGTTGCCCCAGGCACTAACAGTTCCTTACAGCGTCCCGTATTTTTCACATGTACGGTCTCCACAACACCCTCGATCTCAATATATGCGATAAACCGATTCGGGCGTTCTAAAAATACGCCTTCATGGATTCTTTCATATTGCATAAACGCCCTCCTTCGCTTAATTTTCTAGGATAGTATAACACAAAAAAGCTCCATGATGCTATCACATCATAGAGCTTTACATTATTTACTATAATACTTTTGATAAAAATTCTACCAAACGTGGATCTTTTGGGTTTTCGAAAAATTCTTTTGGTGTGTTTTCTTCTTTGATAACACCTTCATCCATAAAGATTACTCGGTTTGCAACTTCACGCGCGAATCCCATTTCGTGTGTTACCACAACCATGGTCATTCCTTCCGCTGCAAGTTCTTTCATGAGTTCCAATACTTCGCCTACCATTTCTGGGTCAAGCGCCGAAGTTGGTTCATCGAAAAGAATAACGTCTGGATTCATCGCCAAAGAACGGATGATCGCGATACGTTGTTTTTGTCCACCCGACAATGTAGATGGATAAACGTCCGCTTTATCTTCTAGGCCGATTCTCTTAAGCAAGTTCATCGCCTGTTCCTTCGCTGCCCTTTTAATCTCTGCCTTAGCTGCTCTCTTCTGAGCGAAGTTGAGAGATTTGTCTTTTTTCAAATCCTGACATTGTACATGCACAGGGGCAAGCATGATATTTTCCAAAACTGTCTTGTTATTGAACAAGTTGAAATGTTGGAACACCATTCCCATGTGACGACGATGGATATTGATATCTACTCTCATATCTGCGATATCGACACCATTGAAAATAATACTTCCGCCTGATGGGTCTTCCATACAGTTCAAACATCTCAAAAATGTACTTTTACCAGAACCCGATGGTCCAATAACAGCCACAATATCGCCCTTGTTGATTGTAACGTTGATTCCCTTCAGAACTGGAAGCTCATCAAATTGTTTTGTAAGATTAATTACGTCTATCACTCTTCTTCAAGCTCCTTTCCAGCAATCGAATCAATAATGAAATAATAAGTACAAGGATGATGTAAATGATTGCCATTAC
>JAZQMU010000053.1:0-9268 GCA_045543595.1 Faecalimonas sp. | reverse complement strand
CATAAACAGAAAATGTCATATTACCATTATCTTCCATTGATAAAATTCTCACGCCATGTTGGTCGTGATAATTTCTAACATCTTTGTTCTCAGGTGTTACAAAACCAAACACTAACGAGAACTCATCTTCTCTCTTGTTATAATTCCAAAGTTGTCTGTTCACCACGAAGGCTACTACATTTCCATCTTTATTGACCTTGTACTGTACATCCTCGTCTGTCATACCAAGAATGATTCCCTTACTGCTCAGCACCACATTTGTCGCGTCAAAAATCTCTGTAGCTCTGCGGTCATAATCCAAAAGATAATGTCTCGTTTCGCCGTAACCAACTTTGAAAAATTCCTCCACACTATATAATTCCGCATCGTTGTTGTCGCCTGCACATTCCACTCTGTAACTGAGAAGAACCGACATGTAAGAAGGATTGACCTCCTTGATTCCAATCTCCACTTTACTTACGACTTCCGGTGTCAGGTCGCCCCACAAGGTGTGATTCATATCCGAATGAATCGTCACATGCTGTAACGTGGAGTTATCTCCCTCTGCACTTGGCTCCATGCCTCGCTTCAGGTCTTCCGTTTCTCGCTTCTCAAGAATCGCGCTGTGAAGTTCTAACAAGTACTCCAAATTTTGTGCTGCATAGAAATCAGCTTCTCTGACGATCCTTGTATAGTAGTGTAGTACCTGTTCTTCCTCCAAATGAAGTGTGATCTTCAAGAGCGCTTCCTTCTCATGATCCACAGCAGGAATCATAAATGCTTCCCCATCTAAATCTGCCGTTCCTTCTATCAACACTTCTTTTCCATCCAGACTTGCGATCACGTAGTCCATGGACTGAATCTCATTTTCATATGCGTACAGATTACCTGTGATGCTCTCCCCACTATACGGCAACACATGATCTCGCATCGCATTGACTTCCATCTCATTCTTATGACCTACGATTTCGTTCACTTCCTGATCATAAAAATCAAAAGAAATGACTGGAAGCGACACCGCATCCATATCTGTGGTCATATCCGTGTCGCCTTTATTTGTAAATGCACTAAATCCAACTACAGCAAGGATAAATACTATCGTCAAAACAACGCCTTTAATTATCCGCTTTTTCATCCCTTATTCTCCTCTTTTTTCTAACAATCTCCCCAAAGTAGGCGATACATGGAAGAATTCTTCACATGCTCTTATACTTTCTTCGTTCCCCTTCTTTTTGCCCGTCTTCACCGCACGAATCAAGATATTCTTAGGTGTATGCTCCATATCGATAAACTCTAATATCTGAGCATCATAACCCTTACTTTCCAAATATTCTGCACGCATGGCATCTGTGATCAGCGCCGCCATACGTTCCTTTATCAAGCCATACTTAAATAACGGTTCTAAAAGTTCATTGTGCATCTGTCCATTCAGTTCATGCTGACAACATGGAACCGAAAGAATCACCTTTGCATTCCAACCCACCGCTTTATCTAAGGCAAAGTCTGTTGCGGTATCACATGCGTGAAGAGTCACTACCATATCCACTTCATCCACACCTGTGTAGTCTGCAATATTGCCCTCTAAGAATTTTAATTTCTCATAACCATACTTTTCGCTAAGTTTATTACAATGACGGATCACGTCCGTTTTAAGATCTAACCCTATGATACGTACATCATAATTCTTGAGTTCATGTAAATAATAATACATGGCAAATGTAAGATATGACTTCCCGCAGCCAAAGTCCAAAATTGTCACTTCGCGGTCTTTCGCAAGCTGTGGTAAGATATCTTCCACAAACTCTAAGAAACGGTTGATCTGTCTGAACTTATCAAACTTTGTGCGGACAATCTTGCCCTCTGAAGTCATAACACCAAGATCTTGCAGGAATGGAACGATCATCCCTTCTTGTAAAATATATTTCTTTGTACGGTTGTGGGATAAATCCACTTCCTTCACTTGTCCTGCCTGTTGTTTCTTTTTGATCGTTACTTTTCCTTTTTTGCTCACGAGCACATTGGCAGTAAACTTCTTGGTCTCAAGCTGCATCTGCTTGAAATCTTCCATGTACTTTGTAAGCATATCCACAGCCGCTGCTGCTTCATAATTTTCATGAAATGCCTGATTATTTTTAAATAATTCACACTGGAAGATCAATGTGTCTTTCTTTAACAGAGGACGGACTTTGATCTTCTTTACGCCATCCTTCGCTTTTGGATTGCTGAGTGTGGCTGATAAAAAATCTATATTTAAAGCGTCTTTCAGTAATACTTTTATTTCTTCCATAAATAACCTCTTTTCCAGTAGAACGTCGTCTAATGTCGTTTATTATGATAGCATTTTGAGTATGTGATTACAAGAAAAAGCCACATTGCTGTGGCTTTTTCTTTGATCTTCTATACGTTTATCTCATCGTATAACGCTAAGGCTTCCTCAAGTTTCATATGGTATTCCTCTGTAAGTTCCTGAAGAAGTATATCTTTTGGTAAATTAAACTTCTTCCCAGTTTTTATGATACCTCTCGCTTCTCCAACAGTAATCCCCTCTGCGCGACCTTCTGCGCGACCTTCTGCTCGACCTTCTGCTCGACCTTCTTCTATTCCGATTTCGCGATATCTTTTCTCTAAATTTTTACGATATAACTCTTCGTTAAATTCAAACAAACTCATATCAAACACCTCTGCTCTCTGTTTGCGCAACAACTCGGTCAGCACATCTTCTGATAAACACTCATCAATCGTCAGTTCAATTGCATCTGACAGATCCATCTCTCGGCAATATCGTCTGCTTTTATCAACAAAAATGGCATAATCACGAAGTGATTTGCATCGTTCCATCAATTCCTTATTATATCCATAGTTGATATTCAACACCTTCACCTTTAACTCCAATGCCGGTTCGTCCTGAAAACACTCGTATGCATCCGAGAGCAAATACTCAAATTCCTCCGGCATCTGTTTCAATCCATTGTAAAACACAACAAATTGCGGTGCCGGTATCCTTACCAGTTTTTCTCCAAACAAATCCTCATTCTCTGTCAATTTCGAATATGTATGAGATGCATAAAACAAATCTCTCAGCGGCATATTCGGGTTCGGTGTAGCTTGATGTTCATAAAGTGCCAGCACCGTGTAAACTACGTACGAAACATCATTCTTCATTCCCAGATAAATTGCATTATCTAATGTGGTTACGACCAGATCCTCTGGATTATCATAAGCCGTTCCCTTCAATCCGTTGTACAATTCCAGAAAATTTTTCGCATCCTTGTAGATCATTCGAAATAATCTGTCCTTGTAATGTCGTGCGGCCATCTGTGACCCACTTTTCTTTCTTCTCTTATTCAATTGTCCTCCTTCTGAGAGGATTCATGCACATCTCAGAACCCTCTCTGCTTTCTTTAGTGAAATTAAGCATTGAAAATTCTAAAGATGTGTCATTAGACACAAAGAAAATAAGAATGGCAAATGCCACGTAGAAAATATAGAAAATAATGCTTTAAAGCATTGTATCATGCATGAGTTATTCTGTAAAGTAATCTGATATACACAATTTAATCAAAAAAATCAGAGCACGGTATGTGCTCTGATTTTATGATTCAGTTGCAAGTTAGCTTGCAGTCACTTTTAACATAATTCTCTCATATTTATCACCAAGTTTTACGACAAGATAATATCTTCCTGTTGTCGCATTCGATGAAATCGTTGCGTTAAATACTCCGTTATTAATCAACGAGAATGTATCTGCCGATAATTTTCCTTCATCGTCAATATTAACTGCATCAAACACGGTTGCACAATCTGATGTACATTCAAATGTACCATCTTGATTTTGCTGATACAGATAGAGTTCAACATCTTGGTTGCCCACTGTTACACTGACTTCTTCGCCTTGCTTAACGGATTTCTCTACACTTTCTTCCTCTATAGATAAACTTGGAGTTTCCGTCAATGTCAGTTGTTCTTTCACAGTAATCAACTCCTGAACTTGTGTACCAAATGCCGCTCTAACATCTGGTGCAATGCAAAGTTCATAATAGAATTGTTTTCCTGTAAATTCATTCTGAACCATTGTTGGCAATGAAAGTGAAAGTGTTACCGTAGACGCTGAAGTTATATCTTTTACTGCCAGGCCTGTATCCAGCATTGCATACTCGCCATCATATATGGTCGCACTTGCGTCACCCAATTTAATCTCAGAGCCTGACGCCAATTTCAACTCATCCCAACGTACACGCAGGAATACTTTATAATCCTCTGGCAATCCAATTCCAGAAAGGCCTTCCACTTCCACGCTCAATGTGTGTACGTCTGCATAAGAAAATTCTTTTGCACCGCTATCAACAGTAACTGGTTGCAATGGAGAAATTCCATAAACCACATCCACCTCTGAAACAATGTCACCTGCATAAATGCTGACTGTTTCAGACAAAGTTGTTGCAAATGTGTTCTGGTAACAAATCTGCAATACCAGGTCTGTACTCATTCCATTAAATAAGTCAGTGGCTGCACCCATCTTTGTAAATGCAGTAGATAAAAGTTCTGTCGTAACCTCCGTTGTCGTATATGTGTAATATACTGGCGCCGCACCACTTCGATCGATCAATGTCAGAATGGTTCCTGCCGGCAATCCGTTTGCAAACTTAAATGTAATCGGTATTCCCGGAGTTTCTTCTGCTATAAAGCGAAGTGATACAGATCCGTTACCGAGGATGGTAACCTGATCGGTTGTCTCAAATGCGGCGAAATCACGTCCAGCACTTTGGTATGCGTTCCAGGTACGTTCTTCCCATTGTGAGTAGAGTTGCCACAATTCACCATTTTGCCATTGCGGAACCGTGTCTACCATATCAGGTGTGATGGTCATAATACGGTCAGAAGTTTCACTTTCTGCCCAACCAACGAACTTCATACCGTCGTGACCTGTGCTGTCTGCGATAGGGAGGAATACGTTGCCCATTTCTACGTTATATTCAATTGGATTTATACCATCCGTTGTATATGCTTCACAATTCAAAGCATCTTCGTATGTGCTTGGAACTGCCGAAATCTTAGAGTATACCGTTGAACTGTATGAACTTTGATAACAATACAACTGAACAATAATAACATCTCCAGCCTTCAAATTTCTCAAACCGCTATAGCTAGAAGAAGCGTAGTTCGTATATTTCAAGGAAGTTCCGTAGTTCGTGTAAGAATTGACAAACTCAGAAGATTTCGTTCCATGTTTGTAGGTAAAGATACGCAAATCTTTTTTATAATTAGAAGAAGTTCCGCCTGCCACATTACCGACACTTACAGAATAATCGCCGTCTGCTGGGACAACAAAGTACATTTTGTAAGTTTTAGAAGATGAATGTGTACTTATAACATTGGCAGTAGCTTCTGTCGTATTAAATGACACAAATGATTGAGTACTACCCATCGACTCCCATCCTGCATATAACTCAATGATACCGTCACCGTCTGCATCTAATTCAGCCAAATCACCATCAAGTTTAACATAAGTTGCACTAGTGTCAGTACGTTGCGAATACCATCCATTGAAAATATAAAGTGTTGTACCAGATATATATGTAGGATCTTTAACAGGCACATCAGCCGTAGTCAATGTAGGCCTATCTTTGTTGACAACAACTTCTCCAAACAATGAGGTATCCGTCGAAGATTTATTTTGATAAAATTTAACTGTATACTCTCTGATTTCTGTATCCAACGCATACTGATACTCATTCAAACTCCACTTCGCATATAGTATCAAATCTTCTGCCGGCATTCGTTCCGGAATCTGTTTTGCTTGTTGTAACTCTTCGTCTCCACACCATTCAACAAATGTATAACCACTTCGACTTGTAGTTATTCCTGTTGGAATCTTCTCATCAAAATATAAACTTATATCTTCAATCCCGGTTCCACCATTTGTCACAAAAGTAATGGTTTGTTTAGCTGCTAAACGGAAATAACCATCTTCAAACTGATCTTTCGCATCCACTTCATCATACTCAGCATCATCATAAACAACACCTTCAAGTGCCTTTTCAAGATCAGCTCCTTTGAAATACAAATAATCACCCGAAGCATAGATACTGTCATCTGCACTGTAAATTCCGTAAGAAGATCCTGCAAAAGCCCCTTGATTCAGCTTATTGCCATCTTCTGTGCCAATAACAGTTCCGTTTTCTTCATTAAATAAACCATATCCATTCGTCCCTGCTGCACGAAGGTCTGTATTCTTGTTAATACCTGAAACAGTCACTGTGCCCGCTTTATTATACAAACCATAGGCATTATTTGTACCATTCACTGTCATCTTGAGGTTCAATGAAGATACAGTTCCTTCATTGTAGATACCATAAGCGTCACCTTGAGAGTGAACTATCTGTTCTTTCGTGTTATTAACCGTATTCACAAGGCTTGCGCCTTCTGGAATCTGAATTCCCATTGCTGTTTCTGTTCCAGAAACACTTAATAACATTGTAGTATTAGATAATGTAAGACTTGTACCATCTGCTGCACAAATACCAACAGCATCTTTACCTACAACAGTAATATTTGTCGGTTTTACTGTTGAAGTTCCCAACACTTCGATACCATAAGCAGTGCCATTAGCGGCAGTTGCTTTAATTGAAGCGTCTCCAGATGCAACTGATAATGTATACGCATTTGTCGAATTACCAAAACTGATTCCTTTAGCATTTCCATTTGCTGACGTTGCTTCAACAGATATTTCATTGTTTAACGTCACACTTCCTGTAGTGCTTTGAATTGCAATTACATCTCCATCGCCTTCTACGGAAATCTTTCCTCCCGTACCGCTATCACCAACTACAATAGTTAACGGTCTTATTGTATTTTCAATGAGCGCTTGACCCGCTGTATTCTGCAGGGTAAGACCATTGAGATCAATTGTTATTGTATAGTTTGTAGTACCCGTGTAAGTGTTTCCAAATACAAGGGTATCGTCGTTAAGATTTAAGTTTCTGTCATTTCCAGCATTTCTACGGAAATCCATTGCCACCGAAGATGAAATATTCGTTTCCGCATACACAAGAGCATCAGCAACATTTGTAAAGTATTGAGTATCACTACCAACGGTCACTCCCACTATATTTTCTGTAGCGTCATACATTGCATAATAGTCACGCTCACTAGTCGCTGCTGGGAAGGTTGGTGTCTTACTAAGGTAAGTCACATCATCATTAGACCCTTTCCATCCTGTGAATGTATATGTATATTCTGCTCGTGTATCATGGTGCGGTGTGTCATTTCCTTCATAAACTGGAACTATATTGTGTTTTACATCGACAGTATACCACACCTCGTCAAAAGTATCCGACGCTACTGTTGAAGTATCACTATCAGAGTAATTCACATGTGCACCTGGCTTGTCCATGAATCTTATTGTATAGGTGTTAATCTCATAAGTGATTACCACCAACTTATTCTGACCAGGCATTTCCCCTGAAAGTACTTCTAACTTTGTTTGATCGCTAAGTCCGAAGTTTTCATACGCTGAATAACCCGTCAATGTTGGCAATGTCACACTGTAAGCATCACCATACGCAACCTCTTCTTGATGAGTCACGAGGAAGGAACGGACGGCGTCCACACTTCCATGTTCTTCAGGAACGTAATCGCCCTCTACATATACAAATTCATAACGTACAGTCAACTTGAATTTTGTACGTTCCCACTTCGCATAAAGAGTTGTATCTGTTGTGATTTTTACAATATCAGACTCTTTAACTTGGTTCACACATTCTGGTTCTGTGAACCAGCCTGTAAAAGTATAACCAGCGACCTGCGCTGTAGGAAGACCATCGTAAACGTATGTATTCTCCTCGACAGGAGTTGCATTGTAGGAATAGATATTGTCATATTCCACCAATTTTGTTTCTGGCATGTCCAAAGTCGCATCGTCCTTGCCGTTTTTATCAAAGGTTATCGTGTATTTTTTCGGCGTATATTTTACAATAACTGTCTGTGTATCTTCACCTTCCATCATAATTGAAACTACCGGAGTGTCAGTCTCATAACCTTCAATTACAGGAGAATCCACAGTATATGTTGCGCCAGTCACAGTATTTTGCTCATATTGATCAAGCAATGTACCATCACTTTCCTTCTGATAAAGAATAATCAGTTTATTCTTAGATGGTGTGTACGTAACTGTAACTTCAACTGTTCCGCCAGGCATTGTGCCAGAGACAACTGTCTGATCAGGGAGATAACCTTTTACAGCGGGTGAAACAACAGAATAATTATCCCCATATACCACGTCAGTTTTATATGTAGAGATGCTTTCCGTAGTTTCTCCAACTTTCTTTACATAGTTGATTGTAAGAGGATAGGACGCCTTTTCATAAGAGCCGTAAACCCATAAGTCATTGGCTGGCATCGTCGTTGGCTGTTCACCACCGCTAATTTCAAACACCCATTGGTATTCGTAACCTTCTTTCGGATTGATTGTTGCCTTGATTTCTTCTAATTTACTCCAATCGATCATCTGGTCAGCTTCAATCCCCTTAATCACCACTTCATCCTGCTGAACATCCATTTGAATTTCAGCATCATAATTAGTGTATAAGATGTGGATGTCATAGGTCTTAACATCCGCTTTTGCACTAATAACAATTGGTCCCGTCACATATTGTCCCTCAATAGCAACTGTTCCCATCGAATCATTATAAGTGTAATTTGTCGTTTCTTCCCCGTTAATTGTAACGGAAACTTCTTTAGGAAGTACGTAACCTTTTTTAGGCGTAAGGGTACATCCAAAATCTTCTCCCCAAAGAGTCCAATCTTCATTATCACAAGTTAAATTTGTTAACGAAGTACTAACAGGAACTTCAACGTATACAGTTGATGTTAAACTGTATTCCTGAGCTTGCAAACTATCTACGATAGTTGCTTTTTCTGCTGTTGTCACAAGCGGTGCAAAACTTGCCGTTATTACATAATCCGTTGTCTGCGTTGGAGCATAAGTTTCGTCACTCGGAGATACAAAAGACGCATAATCATCCTCCCAAGCATCCGAACTGTATTTAGGAGGTATAAAAGTATAAAGTTCTTTTTTCTGTACTGAATCACCCAAATGAATAGTCTTATCACTCACAGTCAGATATTCTTCCATATCAACGGTATTTTCCACATTAGCATAATCCGTAGGATTCTGAGGCAAGAGATTCATAAAATCATCTCGTTGTATGATACAAACACCTTGGTATTCATTAGTATCCTTATCTACAGGCTTACCTTCAGGTACAAATGTAACAGGAACATCATTACC
>JAZQMU010000052.1:0-14199 GCA_045543595.1 Faecalimonas sp. | reverse complement strand
CGAAGTTTACTACCGTACAGTTTTTACTCATGCGGCTTGCTCGTTTCTTTTTTTGTTCTTACAAAGTCATATAAATATAATTTTCCATTCCGATCGCATCGCACAAGCATTCGTACTTTAAAAATATTATACCTCGCAAGTGCCCCTTCCTCATTATACACTGGCAAACCAAATCTTGTATCATAACGATACCAACCAAGTTTCGCTTTTGTTTTATGCTTATTCTCATAATCTGGATATTCTTTTTTGTTTGTAGCTATCTCTACCAATTCTCCTATTACCTCCGATATATTAGCCTTTGCTTTTTCATTAGCTCCTTTCAAATTTTTTGTGTCTAAAGAATGAGTGAATTCATCTGGGAAGTCAGAACCTATATATATTTTCTCTGAGGTTTCCTCAATTTCAAAATATTTTCCAATATACTCTTTTAAACATTCTTCAATTTCATTCCAATCTAAAGTTCTTCTCGATTTAAATCGAACATCATTGATCAATACAATTTTCTTACCCTCTGGGTCCGTAATAACATTGACAGTTTCTTTCAAACACATACCTCCTTGATTATTCACTTTTTAATATGGGATTGTTTGCCGAACGGCGAATGAAAAGATAAAAGGGACATGCGATTCTGAATATCGCATGCCCTTATATTAACATATTTGTATTAATCTTACTACAAAAATTATACATTGTTTTTGTCTTATAAACTTCCCCTGCCTTACAAATAGGACTGGCAAAGTTCTCATGATTGATCGCATCTGGAAGATCTGTGTAAACTTCCATCTGAATACCACTCACATCTCCTGTAAGTTCCGCAACCTTTGCAAATTCACCCTTGTTGTTCAAACACCAGTTATGATCGTATCCTAATCCAAGTACTGTTGCCAAATAATCAGCATCAATGTCCTTACCCACAAGCTTCTTTGTGCGGAAGTCCATTGGTGTACCTTCTACGGGTGTAATCTCACCTGTTGGAATAGATTCTTCATCTGCCATAGTAAATGCATCTGCATCGAGCCATAATTCATGTTCCTCGATAGAACCTGATGCATGACCGTTCAAGTTAAAGTAACTATGGTTTGTGTAATTCACAATCGTATCTTGTTCTGGTACACCGTGATATGCAATCTCCACTGCATTGTCATCTGTCAGTGTATAAGTCACTTCGATGTCAAGTGCTCCTGGATATCCTTGATCCATATGTGGACTGTAGAGCGCAAATGTGATTCCATTTTCTTTCACGTCTTTCACATCTCAGATACGAAAGCTGTGAAAATCAAGCCCACTATGAAGATTATTGCTGTTATTATTGATATCCAATTGATATTCTGTTCCATTGAGTGTGAATTTTCCTTTACAAATACGGTTCGCATTACGTCCCACAGTTGCACCGAAGAATGTACCTGCTGGGCCTTCATATCCAACTGGATCATCATATCCTAAAACCACATCGCAAAGATTTCCATCTTTATCTGGCACACAGAGTGAATAAAGTGTAGCACCAAAATCTCTTTGTTTCACAATCTTAGTCTCCTATAATGTTCCGATGAATCTTCTGAAAGCTACTCTGCCTTCTTCTGTGCATTTATAAACACCTGCATCTTCCAGAACTGCTGTAAATACGATACCAATTTCTTTTTCCAGAATTCCCATCACATTTTCTTCTGTGATCACATCATATTTTCCAATTACTCTTTCAATCCAGTCTGCATGTTTTTCAATAGCTACATTGCTTCTCACATCTTTTCCTGCAACCAGATATTCTGCCAAAAGTTCCATCTCTTGTTTCAATCTGGCTGGCAACACTGCAAGCCCCATTACTTCGATAAGACCAATATTTTCTTTCTTAATATGGTGTCTTTCCGCATGTGGATGATAAACACCAAGTGGATGTTCTTCTGTTGTAATGTTATTGCGAAGGGCAAGATCAAGTTCGAACATATCGCCCACTTTTCTAGCGATTGGTGTAATTGTATTATGAGGTTCTCCATTCGTTTCTGCATAGATAAATGCAGCTTCGTCTGTGTAGCCTCTCCAAGCATCAAGCACATGTGCTCCTAATTTAATCAAACGTTTTTCGTCTGTTCCGCGAAGTCTAAGCACAGAAAGTGGCCATTTTACAATACCAACTTCCACATCTTCATAACCTGCAATTGTAAATGTTTCTTCCATAGGTGCCTTTGCCATAGCGAATGTATAATTCCCTCCTTGGAAATGATCGTGGCTGAGAATAGAGCCTCCTACGATTGGAAGATCAGCATTTGATCCAAGGAAATAGTGTGGGAACAATTTTACAAAATCAAACAATTTCACGTATGTAGCTTCTTCAATCTTCATTGGAGTATGTTCACCATTAAAAACAATACAATGTTCGTTATAGTAAACGTATGGTGAATATTGGAATCCCCATGCGCTGTCATTCACTGTAATTGGAATGATGCGGTGATTTTCTCTTGCAGGATGATTTACACGCCCCGCATATCCTTCATTTTCCACACAAAGCATGCACTTTGGATAAGAACTTTGTTTTGCATTCTTTGCTGCTGCAATAGCCTTTGGATCCTTTTCCGGTTTTGACAAATTAATCGTGATATCAATTTCGCCATATGGACTTTCTACTTTCCATTTACGATCTTTTGCAATGCGATATCTGCGGATGTAATCACTGTCCTGACTTAATTTGTAGAAATAATCTGTTGCCGCTTCTGGCGACTCTTCGTATCTCTTTGCAAATTCGGCCTGTACCTGTGCAGGTCTTGGCATAAGACAATTCATAATCTTTGTGTCTAAAAGATCACGATAAACTATACTGTCTTCAATGATTCCTCGTTCTACAGCTTCGTCAAGAAGGGCTTTCAGAATATCTTCTAGTTCTAACTTTTCTCCGGAAATATCCTCATCCTCATAACTATCTTCTTTAAAAAGCTCCAATAACAAGTTTGTTGTATAAATGCGTTCACATGCTGGCATAAGACCAGTTGTTACGCCGTATTCCACAAGCTTTTTAATATTTTTAGATAACATGGCAACCTCCCTCGCAAACTAGTCTAATACTCTTGCACCTTCACCGATATCTACTACATAAAATTCAGCTGCATGTCCAACTTTTTCTTCGTAAGCTGGTCCGATTGTGCTGATAAAATTATCTACTGCATCATTTTTCACGATACTAACTGTGCAGCCGCCAAATCCGCCGCCTGTAATACGTGATCCCATAACACCTTCTGTCTTCCATGCGAGGTCAACTAAGATATCTACTTCTTCACAAGAAACTTCATAGTCATCTCGAAGTGAAGTATGCGAAGCGTTCATAAGCTTACCAAATGTAGCAATATCATTTGCCTTTAAAGCTGCTGCTGCTTTGATCGCTCTTTGGTTTTCATAAACTGCATGTTTTGCTCTCTTTTGTCTGATTTCAGATTTGATCGCATCTTTATTTGCTTCAAACTCTTCTTCTGTAAGATCACCAAGTGTTTTGATGTCGATTACTTCCTGTAATTCTTTTAAAGCTGTTTCACATTCATTTCTTCTGTCATTGTATGCAGAATCTACTAAGCTATGTTTTACCTTGCTGTTCACGATCACGATCTTCGCATCTTCAAGAACAACTGGTGCGTATTCGTATTGCAATGTATTTGTATCGAGGAAAATGGCATTGTCTTTCTTACCCATTGCACTCGCAAACTGATCCATAATACCGCAGTTACATCCATTGAAATTGTTTTCTGAATATTGTCCAATAAGAGCAAGGTCCACTTGTGACACATCAAATCCAAATAAATCTCGGAGCATTACTCCTGTGAGAACTTCCAATGATGCAGAGGATGAAAGTCCGGAACCGTTTGGAATATTGCCGTAAATTAACATATCAAGGCCGCTTGGAAGTTTATATCCTCTTAATTCAAAAGCCCACATAACTCCCTTTGGATAATTTGTCCAACCCGCTGCATCGTATGGTGTGAGGTCATCTAAACTTGTTTCGATAATCCCTAATTTTTCAAAGTTTGCCGAGAACAAACGAATCACGTTGTCTTCTCTTTTTCTTGCAACGGCATAAGTGCCAAGTGTCAAAGCACATGGAAATACATGTCCGCCATTATAGTCTGTGTGTTCACCAATCAGGTTTACACGACCTGGTGCAAAGTAAGCACGAATATCTCCTTCTTCCCCAAATACTTCCTTAAATTTTGCGATTAATTCTGCTTTCATAAAGCCCCTCCCGTCACTTCTTCAAACATATGATATAGTTTCTCATTGATCGCCCGAATCTCAGGCTCTATAAACTTGACCTCTTCTCTATCATAGGTCATGATTCCGTTGATTTCTTCCTCAATATCGGAAGTCTGTGTATAAATACTGCTGCAAAGTCCTTTTTCCAAATTTGGGAAAATCTGTTCTTCCCATAACTGTCTGTAACTTGCAGTCAGTTCTTCTATAGACTTATATGATTTATAACCGAATTCCTTTTCACAAGCAAGATGCCCTGGAATTGGATAAGCATATCCGCCAAATTCTGTAAGTGCAACAACTCTGTCCTTCTGCGGCTTACATTTAAGTTTGCGTATGTAATTGTGGATACTGAACATATCGCCGCCTTGTTGGTCAAACCATCCACAAGCTTCATTTACAAGTCTTGTCTTATCTAGTGAACGAATCAATTCTGTAGCTTTACTTGCATCGAACTGTCCCCAACCTTCATTAAATGGAACCCATACTGCAATAGATGGATGATTGTAAAGTTGTTCCACCATACCTTTCAGATCTTCATAATATTGTCTTCTGCCTTCCGCATCCGTTCTGGCAAGCAGCTTATAATTGGAATCTTTTGTATGGCGCACTACCCATTCAAAAGCATTTGTCATATAAGCCACAAAAAACATATTATATTTGCCGCCACCATTTGGCATATCCTGCCATACGATCATCCCCAATTTATCACAATGATAATAGAAACGTTCTGGCTCTACTTTGATATGTTTTCGGATCGTGTTAAAACCGAGTTCTTTTAATTTTATAATATCGTATTTTAACGCTTCATCCGTCGGTGGAGTAAGTAAACTTTCTGGCCAGTAACCTTGATCCAATACTCCATTAAAGAAAAACGGCTTGTTGTTCATATAAAAACGAAGAATTCCTTTAGCATCCTTCTCCACATGGAACTTTCTCATTCCAAAATAGGAACTCACTTCGTCTTTTCCATATTGAACCTTCACATCGTAAAGATGCGGAGTATCTGGAGTCCAAGCTTTAAATGTTCCAAGTTCCACAATCTCATTTTTATTGACAGAAAGTCGTGCTTCTTTCACCAGCTGTCCACCATCATAAATTGATACTGTTGCTTGCTCATCATCACCTATAGTTCTAAGAAAGACTTCCACGCTTTTCTCATCATACTTTGGTGTAATCTTTATGCTTTCTACATATGACTCATGTACACTTTCCAGCCACACAGTTTTCCAAATACCACTTTGCGGCGTATAGAAAAGTGAACTCAATAAAATTTTCTTATCTAATTTTTGTTTGCCACGGGCATGGGGTTTTTCTTCTGTCGCACCCTGCACACGAAGTGTCAGCACATTTTCTCCTGGCACAAGCTGCTCTGTGATATCAAAAGTAAATGCTAAATAACCACCTTTATGACTTCCAACTTCTTTTCCGTTCAGCCATACTTCACACTCTTGATCCACTGCACCAAAATGTAAGAGAACTCTTTCTTTTCTGAATCCTTCCGGAAGTGTAAACACCTTGCGATAATGCAAATAATCCTTCGGTGTCACCAACTTCTGTACCCCAGAAAGTAAGGTTTCCGGCGAATATGGAACCAGAATTGTTCCATCATACATATCAACCATTTCCGATTGATTGATGCAATACTCCCATTCTCCATTTAAATTCAAATAACTATCTCGCACAAGGTTCGGTCTCGGATATTCCGGCAACGCATTCGCAGCATTTACCTCCTGTGCCCATCTGGTTTTCAACTGAATCATAGCCATTCATCTCCTAGTATTTTACATAGTTAATGCTACCATTTTTCCCGTTTTTTTACAATACAAAAAGGTGCACGTTTCCATGCACCTTTTTATACTATTTATGAAATTCTACTGTATGAGATATTGTTTTTGAAGCACCTGCTTCTAATTTTTCCATCCCTACTTTTTCTTCCAATGTTCCGTCAAAACCGTCGTTGTCTGTTCTTCCAACCCATGGTTCTAAACAGATGAAGTTTCCTGTAGTCTTTGTCCAGATTCCAAGGAATGGACATTCACCGCAGTTCATTGTAACGTATGGGGTTGTATCTGGTTTTGCAATACGGACTGTCTGAATATCTTTGTAGTCGAAAATCAACGTATCATAGATTCCCTCAAAGAATTTTACATATCCATCTTCCATAGGAAGTGGAAACTCTTTGTCAGGAGCAGCAAAACCATTTGCTGGATTTACACTGATATATGTAAGTTCTTCTTTTTCTGGGAACTCCAAATAATAAGCTTCACGTTCTGCACTTTCTTTTACTGGAAGTGTAAAGGCAGGATGTCCGCCAATCGAATAGTACATCAATTCTGTACCATTATTTCTAACTTCCCAGTCAATATGAAGAAGTCTTGGATTCTCAGCATCCAACGCATGTGTTACTAAGAGTTCAAAGTCAAACGGATAGATTTTCTTTGTTTCCTCTGTTGCCACAAGTCTATGTGTCACGGAAGTTCCTGTTTCTTCTACACATTCAAATTCCATATCTCGAGCGAAACCATGTTGTGTTTTCATCTCGTATTCTTTGTCTCCTATGCGGTACACGTTCCCAATCACTCTTCCTACAAACGGGAACAAGATTGGTGCGTGACGATTCCAAATATCTGGATTCGCATCATGAAGTCTTTCCGCTTCATTCTCTTTATCAAACACGCTGCTAAGCTCCGCACCGCTGTCAGAAACCATTACTTTTATAAATTCATTCTCTAAAATGCGCATAATATCACCTATAAACGTGGTGTTGAGTCATCACCGATTTCAGCTAAGATCTTCGCACTTGTAATTCTTGTGTCGATAGAACGAACTGCATTACGTACTGGAAGTACCGCACGTGGAGATACAGATAATTCATCTACACCGATTGCAAGGAATGTTTCTGTCAAGTCTAAGTCTGCTCCTAATTCACCACAGATACCTACCCAGATACCATTTGCATGTGCGTTGTCACATACCATCTTGAGAAGACGGATCACTGCTGGGTGATGTGGATCGTAGAAACGTCCAAGGTCATTGTTTTGACGGTCACATGCTAATGTATATTGTGTTAAGTCATTTGTACCGCAGCTGAAGAAATCAACTTCTTTTGCGAGACGGTCACTCAGGATTGCTGCTGCCGGAGTTTCAATCATAATACCGATTTCAACTTCTGAGCTATATGGGATACCTTCTGCATCTAATTCAGCCTTAACTGATTCACAAAGTCTCTTTGCTTCGCGTACTTCCCAAACGCTTGTTACCATTGGGAACATAATGCCAAGTTTACCGTATGCTGATGCACGGAAAAGAGCACGAAGTTGTGTACGGAAGAAGTCTGGACGAGCCAAACTGATACGAAGCGCTCTAAGTCCCATTGCTGGGTTTTCTTCTTCTGGTAATTCGAAGTAATCGATTTGTTTGTCAGCACCGATATCACATGTACGGATGATAACTTCTTTGCCATCCATATCTGTGAGAACTTTTTTGTATGCTTCAAATTGTTCTTCTTCTGTTGGATATGTGCTGCTGTTTAAGTAAAGGAATTCACTACGGAATAAACCGATACCGCCGCCGTCATTTTCATGTACTGCATGAACATCATCTGGTTCACCAATATTACAGTATACGCGGATAGATTTACCGTCTTTTGTAATATTTGCTTCACCTTTTAATTGTTCTAATAATTGTCTTTGTTTTAATAATTCATCACGTTTTCTAAGCAAACGTACACGTGTTTCATCGTCTGGATCGATCACAACAAGACCTGTTGCTCCGTCAATGATCACTTCACGACCTTCAAACTCTTCTTTTAAAGAGTCTCCAAGGCCTACGATCGCTGGAATCCCCATTGTACGAGCAAGGATTGCTGTATGACTTGAACCAGAACCCTGTGCTGTGATGAAACCTAAAATCTTCGATTTGTCAAGTTGGATTGTTTCTGATGGTGCAAGATCATCAGCAGCCACGATTACTGGAACATCTGAATCGATACCGCCTTGAACTACACCACAAAGGATTCCTAAGATACGGTTGCTTACGTCTCTAACGTCTGCTGCACGTTCTCTCATATAGCTATCATCCATAGAAGCGAACATTTCCGCAAACACTTCCGCTGTACGAGAAACAGCTTCTTCTGCGTTCATCTTTTCTTCTTTGATGATACCTTCGATTGATTCTTCATAATCAAGGTCTTCTGCTAACATCTGGTGTGTTTCGAATAAGAAAGCTTCTTCTTCCCCGACTTCCACGCGTGTTTTTTCTGCTAATACGCCTAATTGTTCAATTGCTGTAGCTTGTGCTTCTTTAAAGCGGTTCCACTCAGCATCTACATCTGCAACTTCGTAAGCTTTCACTTCTGTTGTTGCTCTGCGGTAATAATAAATTGGTCCGATGCCAACGCCTTGAGATACACCTTTTCCTTGAATGCTAATCATAATTCTTCTTCCTCCTAATGATCAAAAACGACTATTGTCGCAGTTCTTAGAAATTAGCTTTGAAGAATTCTTCGATTGCTGGTGCACAAACGTCTTCGTCTTCACCTTCGATTGCAACTGTTACAGTTTCGCCGCATTTAACGCCAAGACCCATAAGAGCCATTAATTTAAGAACGTTAACGTCTTTTCCGTCTTTTGTTAATGTGATTGTACTTTTGTATTTTCTAGCTTCTTTTGTCAATAATCCTGCTGGACGCGCGTGGATTCCTAAAGCGTCTTGAATTGTGTACTCGAATTTTTTCATGTTGATCTTCCTCCTAAAATTTACTGTCTTTTTATTTCTATATCGTTCGCCCATAGAACTGCCTTATATTATAGCACAAACTGTCACTTAAAAAAAGCCTGAATTCGCCTTTCCAAATGCTTCCTTTTGCGCTATACTACTTGTTGAAATCAACTATTAGGAGATATATGTATGAACATTTATTTAGATATGTTTCTTACCTTTGCCCGCATTGGCGGTCTTACCTTCGGCGGCGGCTATGCCATGCTTCCGATTCTCCAGCGCGAAGTGGTGGAAAACAAACATTGGGCAACGGAAGAAGAACTGATGGATTACTTTGCTATCGGACAATGTACGCCTGGCATTATCGCCGTTAATACAGCCACTTTCGTCGGTCAGAAGAACAAAGGCGTGCTCGGTGCGATCACAGCCACATTGGGGGTGGTCTTTCCGTCTCTTATCATCATTTCTTTGTTAGCAGGCGTAATCGAATCTTTTTCACACATTACCTGGGTACAACATGCTTTCGGTGGTATCCGCGTATGTGTCTGTGTACTGATTTTTAACGCAGTTGTCAAATTATTTAAGAAAGCTGCCATTGACAAATGGACTTTTGGTATTTTCCTCATCGTTGTATTGGGAAGCTGCTTTACTCCTATCACCCCTGCAATTTTTGTACTTTTTGCTGGTATCGCAGGTGTCATTCTAAAAACTTTAGGAGGTAAGAAGTAATGTTGTATTTGAGATTATTTTATGAGTTTTTCAAAACTGGACTTTTTACCATCGGTGGCGGAATGGCAACCGTTCCATTCCTTTATAAGATGTCGGATGCTACAGGCTGGTTCACACATAACGATCTGGCAAATATGATTGCTGTAGGCGAGTCTACGCCAGGACCAATCGGAGTTAACATGGCAACTTACGTTGGATTTGTAACTGGCATGGATCAAGGGGGGCTTCCATTTGCACTTTTGGGATCGTTAGTTGCGACACTAGGACTTATCCTTCCATCCCTACTTATCATCCTCATTATTGCCACTTTTCTTAAAAGTTTTCGGGATAATAAATATGTGGATTTTGCATTTTATGGGCTTCGCCCTGCATCAGCGGGACTCATTGCAGCCGCAGGAGTCAGCGTGGTACAATCTGCACTTCTCTTCCCCAAAGAGTTTGCAAAAGGTTTCTCACTTAGCGCAATCAATTGGTGGGGCTGCGCATTAGCCGTTGTGCTATGGTTATTAACAAACAAAGTAAAGAAAACAAAAGGATTACATCCCGTAATATTTATCCTCGGTTCAGCTCTTGTAGGAGTTGTTCTCCAAATGGGATAGGAAATACATTTAGAAGGAGAATTATTATGAACGTGAAAGAATGTATTGAAACAAGAAGAAGTGTACGCAAATTCAAAGACATGCCAGTTCCTTCAGAAGTATTCTGTGAAATTGTCGATACTGCGCGTTATTATCCAAGTTGGAAACACACACAGATTGCACGTTTTCACATAATCAATAATCCCAAAATGAAAGAAGAAATTGCAAAGAATTGTGTTTATGATTTTACATTTAACACAAAGACACTTCTAGACGCGCCATCCATTGTTGTAATTACTTATAAGACTGGTCGCTGCGGATATGAAAAAGACGGTACATTCTCAACTTCCAAAGATGATCGTTGGGAAATGTTCAATGCCGGAATTGCAGCCCAGACATTTGCCCTTGCAGCACACGAAAAAGGTGTTGGAACTTGTATCATGGGAATCTTTGATGAATATAAGATTTCAGAAGTACTCGGGCTTCCAGAAGACCAGAAAGTTGGCGTGATCATGGCAGCAGGATATCCTGACGAAGAACCAGTGGCACCAGCAAGAAAGAATGTAGAGTTTATTTTAACTAGATATGAATAGCAACCCAAAAATGCAACCCCATTTCTGAGGTTGCATTTTTCATTTGTTAACTAAATATTGAATAAATCACTGTATACTTTGAGAGCTCCGTCTGTTTCGTGAGCAAGTACACGTTTTGCTAATACTTTACCTAATTGAACACCTTCTTGGTCGAAGCTGTTTACATTCCATACGAATCCTTGGAACATAATCTTGTTTTCGAAATGTGCTAAAAGTGCACCAAGAGATTCTGGATTTAATTGGTCCCCAATGATGATACTTGATGGACGTCCACCTTCGAATTTCTTGTTAAGATCAGCATCGTCTTTACCACATGCAAATGCAACGATTTGAGCTACTACGTTAGCGCAAAGTTTTTGTTGGCTTGTGCTTCCTTGGATCACTACGTCAGAACCCATTTGGCTGTTCTTGAATCCAACAAATTGTAATGGAACGATGTCAGTTCCTTGGTGAAGTAATTGGTAGAATGAATGTTGACCATTTGTTCCCGGTTCACCGTAAATGATTGGACCTGTTACATAGTTCACTGGTTCACCAAAACGGTTAACTGATTTACCGTTTGATTCCATATCAGCTTGTTGTAAGTGAGCTGGGAAACGGCTAAGTGCTTGTGAGTATGGAAGAACTGCTGTTGCACCATATCCAAGTACGTTACGTTCATAAACACCAATCAAAGCATCAAGTAATGCTGGGTTTTCTAAGATATTTTCATTCTTAGCTGTAAGGTCAGCTGCTGCTGCACCGTCTAAGAATCTTGCAAATACGTCTGGTCCAAATGCAAGTGATAATACTGCTCCACCTACACCTGATGTAGAAGAGAAACGTCCGCCGATATAGTCATCCATGAAGAATGCTGCAAGGTAGTCGTCGCTTTGAGCTAATGGAGATGTTTCACTTGTAACTGCGATCATGTGTTTTGCAGGATCTAAACCAGCTTTCACTAAAGCGTCTTTCACGAATGATTCGTTTGTTAATGTTTCAAGTGTTGTACCTGATTTAGAAACAAGAACGAAGATCGTGTGAGCAAGGTCGATGTTGCTTAATACACCAGCTGCGTCGTCAGGGTCTACGTTACTGATGAATCCAGCTTTCATTTTTAATGTGTCGTTTACTTTTGCCCAGTTTTCAAGAGCTAAGTACATAGCACGAGGACCTAAGTCACTTCCGCCGATACCGATTTGAACTACTGTTGTGAATTTTTCACCTGCTGCATTTACAACTTCACCTGCGTGAACTTTGTTTGCAAATTCTGCAATCTTCTTTTGTTCATTTAAGTAGAATTCACGTTTATTTACACCGTCAGCGATAACGTCTTCGCCTAATTGACCACGTGTTAATTGATGAAGAACAAGACGTTTTTCACCTGTATTAATCACTGCACCGTTGTAAAGTTCTGCATATTTTTCTGTAAGCTGAGCTTCTTTTGCTAAGTCAGCGAGAGCTGCTAACACTTTGTCATCTACTGCTTTTGCACCGTAATTGTAAGCAAGACCTGCTGCCATTGGCACACTGTAGGCTTTTACTCTTTCCGCACCATTTTCACCTGTCATAACTTCTGCTAAGTTCACTTTTTCAACTTCGAAAAGTGCTTTGTAAGAAGCAAGTGTGTCCAAATTATTCCATGAAACCATATCAGACTCCTCCTCATCGTTATAATATTTTTTCAATGTTAATGTCCTACAGAAAATTATACTATTATTCCCTTGTAAATTCAAGTAAATACAAAAGAACACCTTCAAGATTTCTCTTGAAAGTGTCCTTGTTTATAAACCAAATAGTCCAATGATGAGTGCAGCACTGGAAGCACCCACAGCTACTACTAAAAGTCCCCTATTAAAATAAGCAAGCACAATTGCCACAAGACATCCTAAGGATGATGCAAGGGTTGATTGTGTACTCGAAAAGATAGCCGGAAATGTCATAGCCGCAAGCACTGTATATGGCACATAATAGAGGAATGATTGAATCCTCACATTTTCAATTTTCTTGCGGAAGAGCATCATCGGTGTCACGCGGATCGCGTAAGTCACAAGCGCCATAATCGCTACTCCCAACAATAAATATGGTGTATTCATCATGCTTCCTCCTTCTCTTGAATTGGGAACAGAAATGCTGCAAGTCCACTTACAAGTACTGTGATGATAATAACTGACCATCCCCCGGATATCTGACTCAGTGCTGGAACATATGCAAATACATAACTTGCCGCAATTGCCATGAGCACAACAACAAGCACGTTCTTATTCTCACGCGCCGGCGGTACGATAATTGCAATAAACATACCGTAAAGCGCAATACCCATAGCATCTGATAATACTTTTGGAAGAAGTGTTGTGGCAATTCCCCCAAGCAAAGTACCCAAAGTCCAACCTGCAACTGGCGTACAGATAAGCCCTACCATGTACGCAAAAGACACATCTTTTTTCCTCTGCACAGATACTGCAAATATCTCATCCGTAATTCCGTAAGATACAAACAGTCTTTTCGCATTTGTAAAATATTTGTCCACCTTCTGAGATACAGAAAGGGACATCAAAAAATATCTTGCATTGATGATCAACATGGAAGCAATGAGTTCCATATAACTGCCGCCTGCTGATAATAAAGTAATCCCCGAAAATTGTCCCGCACTTGTCAAGTTTGTAAGCGACATCAAGGTAGCGATCCACACAGGGATACCTGCTTTCACGGCTGATATACCTAAAGCAAAAGAGACGGAAAAATAACCCAAACAAATTGGAATCCCGTCTCTAAGTCCTTCTTTAAATTCTATTTTATTCATTAGCACGATTCCTTTTTATTTCCGAATAATGCTAATTATACGACAATTTTCGTATTTTTCAATACTTCATTATACCAAATCTGGATGTAATCTCATATTGATAAAAGATGCCACTGAACAATCGTATGTCTTAATGTGTTTGTAAAGCCAATCAATTACATTTTTATTTACCGCTTCTACAAATGCATCCGATGGTCCTTCTTCCTCTTCTAACATTTCATGGAGTTCTTCTACTGCCTGTTTGAACTCAGCGTGTCTTTGTTTGTGAGCTCCGATTTCTGGATATTCCACTTCTTCCTGCAGTTTTTCTTCTTCTGCAAAATGAAATTCTGTGTAGTCAGCCATATAGTTTAACATCTGTACAGCTTCCACCTTTCCACCGCCGTTTTCACAGCAGTTGATCAGATCATTAATTTTATCGATCCACTCTTTATGTTGATTATCAATTTCTTTATTTCCTGTTACTAAGCTTTCATCAAATTCTGCGTACATTGTATCCACCTCACTGTTTATTTTATGTTTATAATATATCACATTTTCCTCTTTTTGTCAATAATAGTAATTATTA
>JAZQMU010000051.1:0-5828 GCA_045543595.1 Faecalimonas sp. | reverse complement strand
GAATCTAAAATATAAAAATGGATTGAATGAACCATCCACCAAATATGCTGTCATTACAAGGAACATAAGAATCAACCCAATCGGTTCTGCAACTGCAAGTATCTTTCCGCCAATTTTGCTTTCTTCTATTTTTGCAAACACATTCTTCACGACTGGTGTTGCACCCACAATCGCCAAAGCAAACGTCATTCCGTAGCTACGCAGATAGTAGATACATTCTTTTGAGATCAGCGGATATCCTCCTGCCCCAAACATGCTTCCGATGTAGGAAATACCTTCTCTCATATCTGTGCAGCCAAAGATTACGAAACTGATCAGTAACACAACTGTTACATATATTCTACTTATCACATGATACTTATTCAGCGATTGATAAAGCCACATCTTTTCTATCACCAATACAATCCCAAATAAAAGCCCCCATGCGACAAAATTCCATGCAGCACCATGCCAGAATCCTGTCAGCATCCACACTACAAATATATTGAAAAACCAACGCGGCTTACTTGTACGATTTCCACCCAATGGAATGTACACGTAATCACGGAACCATGTTCCAAGTGACATATGCCAACGTCTCCAAAATTCCGTTGCACTTTTCGAAATAAATGGGTAATTAAAGTTCTCCAGGAAATGGAAACCAAATATTTTCCCAAGACCAATTGCCATATCACTGTATCCTGAAAAATCAAAATATACGTGTAGGGCATAGGCAATCGCATAAAGCCAGAAAAATAATACCGACTTATCAGAAGATGCTCGAAAAACATCACAAAATTCCCCCAGAATATTTGCAATCAATATCTTCTTCCCAAGGCCTAACACAAAACGGCGAATTCCAACCGCTGCATCATCAAAGCTATGCTTTCTTTCTCGCAATTGTTTCTCAATGTCTACATATCGAACAATCGGACCTGCTATCAACTGCGGAAACATGGAAATATAAGCTGCAAGAGATATTAGATTCCTCTGCGCGTCCGTTCCTCTGTATACATCCACAATATAGCTGATGATCTGAAATGTATAGAAACTGATGCCGATTGGCAATGCAATATTCAAAATCAAAATATTTTTTCCTGCGATGCTGTTAAAGTTATCCGCAAAGAAATTGGCATATTTAAAATATCCCAAAAATCCGAGACAGACAGCAACTGATATTATCATTATATAACGCGAAAGCGACCTTTCACGGTATTTCTCAATTAAGAGACCGGATACATATCCTACACCGATAGAGATCGCCATTAAAATCACGTACTTTGGTTCCCCCCATGCATAAAAAACCAAGCTTGCCAAGAGCAATACTAAGTTTTTCACACTACGTGGAACTACAAAATATAATATCAGTACACATGGCAGAAAGTAATATAAAAATGTAATACTGGAAAATAACATTTTCCCCTCCTGTGTACTAAATCAATTACATTAAACCTTCTTCACAAACAACAGATGCTGATGGATATTCTGTTGTTAATTTTTCTGTGAATGTATCTAAAAGATCTGATAAACCAAATACAGATACTACGTAATCACCAACTGTGATGATCACAACTTTTTCAGGCATACCGCACATCCATTGTTTTGCAAGAAGTGCATCCTTTAATGTTGCTGTGAAATCTTCTGCTGCTGAAGCATCTGTTAAGTGGTAAACACCTGCTGTGAAGTTGTTTGCCATCATTGCGTTCATCATAGAAGCCGCATCATCGATTTGACCTGCTAAGTCCGCTGGTAAACCTAATGTTACGTCTAATTCTTCAACTGCTGCCACATCGAATTTTGCTGGACCTTCAAAGTTAAGGTTTGCTGAATCTCCACCGCCAACTGGGAACATCTCTGCTTCTTCGTATGTACCCCATACTGTTGTAAGAATTTCTAATGCGTCTGTAATTTCTGGTGCATCAGCTTGTGAGTCATTTGGTTTGCTGCTGCAAGCTACAACTGAAACTGTCATAACTGCTGCGAGTAAAAGTGTAAGTAATTTTTTCATTCTTTTTTCTCCTATTTTGTTCTATTCTTCCTTTCCCATGATACATATTTTTATTGAGTTGTCAAGGCTTTATTATGATTGGCAATTATTAACTATGTTGTTTCAGCAAAAAACGCTTAGACCATACAGTCTAAGCGTCTTCGCGTCACTATATTATTGTTACCAGAAACGATAAAGAAGTGTTGCGGCTTCTACACGCGATGCCAATCCTGTTGGATTAATGTTAACACCACCTGTAGTTGGCACTCCAGTTAAAATCCACTCATCAGCAGCCCAATCCACTGCGTCTTGCGCCCATGAAGCAACTTGATTTCCATCAAGGAATCCCGATAAATCAACTGAATTACCTTGATTCATACTTGGTCCATTCCAATATAAGCTAAAATTATATAGCATAACTACAAATTCCTGACGAGTAATATTTCGATTTGGTGCAAATGATCCATCTCCGACACCATTTACAATTCCATTATAACTAGCCCATGCAACTGCATCTGAATACCATGTATTCATATCTACGTCATTGAAATCGCAGGCATCTTTCATCACATCATTAGCATTTTCACCAGCAAATCTTTGAAGCATTGTCACTACCATAGCACGTGTTGTCGTACCTGTTGGCGAGAACTTGTCTCCACCTGTTCCGTTCATAATTCCACATTCAAGTACCCAGTCAACGCTATCATGATACCATGATGGAACTGTTAAATCTGAGAATTGTTTACTGATACAATATGGTGCTGCGCTCACTTGACCATCACAGTACACTGCTCCTGGCAAAAGTGTAACTGTATAATTTCCTTCTTCATAATTTCCTAGTGCAAAGTAATACGTTTCACCCGCTACATATTCATTAATTGTAGCAAATTGATATTCATTATGGTCGTCGTCTGCAAAACCAATAGATGCTCCACCGCAAAAAATCTCACAGAAAGGATCACCTTCCCCCATAGAATACAACGTATATAGACCACTGCTTGTTGGTGTGAATTTCACAAAATCCTTCTCACCTTCACCAAGCGCCATTGACAAAGTATCTCCTGCTTCCATTTCCTTCTCAACACCAGTCACTTCGCTTACGGTGAATGTGACATCATATTCTGCTTCTTGACCATACACTATGATTCCAAGATAATATACTTCTCCAGCTTCAACTATTGTTTCACAATTTTGAGAGAAATATCTCAATTCTTTTCCTTCAGAATCTATCAATACTCCATCTGTATAAGCACTAGTTCCTACAGAAATTTCACAAATACCTGTAGCATCTGGAACAAACTTGATGTACTTCACTTCATCTGTTTGTATTGTAATAGTTTCTTGTTCCCCTGCTTCCAGTGTGTGTTCTGGATGATACACTTCACTCATAGAAATGTCCCATCCTAAACTTTCACCTCCAAGCGAGATAAAATATTTACTTCCTGCTAAGGCCAGGAAAGTATGCGAGATATCCTCACCTTCAGAGCCATCTAACCAAGCAATTTCTTCCATTCTTTCATCATAAATGATAAATTGTGGTGCATCATTTACATCCACTACGGTTGATAATGTGTAAAATCCAGTTTCTGTTGGAGCAAATTCAACCCAAAGACTATCTGCTGATGTATCTGCTATGTCCAATGTGTCTCCTGCTTCAATTTGATAATCGCTTCCTGCCACTTCACTCACTGAAAATTTCCATTCGCTTGTCACATTTTCATGTCTAGAACCATAATCAGAAAGTGCCAAATAATAAGTTTGTCCAGCTCTCAAATATAGAAGCAATTCAAAGTGAAGACCTGCCGCATCATCCTGACCATTTATATATGACATGTTTTCTGTATAAACATCTATCATAGGATCGCCTTCACCTTGACTTGAAAACCAATAAAAGCCATCCACAGTTGGTGTAAATTCAGCCCACACAGATTCCTCACCTGTAACTGTCACGTCTATTGTGTCTCCCGCTTCAACTGTGTGACTCACTTCCACCGGTGCTGCATTCACTACACTTGGTCCGCTCATCATCGAAAATACCATTGCGAACGTAAGAATAGCTGCTAATAATTTTCTCATTTTCGTTCCTCCTTTTTATTATGTCTCTCGATTTTAGATAGTCTTATTTTATCACTTTTATTCTGCAAATTCAAGAAAACGAAAAAGTAATGTCGCTGCTTCTGCACGCGAGACTCCCCCCGTTGGATTGATCAGTGCGCCTGTTTCAGAAGGAATTCCTTGCATAATCCCCCGCGAAACAGCCCACTCCACCGCTTTTCTTGCCCATGTAGCAACCTGTTCTTTGTCAACGTAATTCTCTAAGCCCCCATGAACATAATGAGTCATATAAGTTCCATATCTGTTTTCAGCCAGGTTATACAACATTACAACAAATTCCTGTCGTGTAATATCTCGGTCTGGCGAAAAACAATTATCGCCGGTACCTTTAACGATATTATTATAACTCGCCCACGCAACTGCTTCTGAGTACCATTGATTTTTATCAATATCCGTAAATGTACATGCATTCATCATCGTGTCTGTGACATTTCTTCTGGCTGCTCTGTAAAACATAGTAACTGCCATAGCTCTGGATGTCGGCATGGTTGGGAAAAAGCAGTCATTTCCAGTCCCCTTCATAATCTCTTTCTCCAACATATGATCAACACTCAGATGATACCATGAAGGAATTTGCAAATCGCGAAATCTCCTACTCGCACAATAAGTTGCTGCATGATTCTCTGTACAGATATCTTCGCCCTTCACGAGAGATACCTTGTAACTAGCATTATCAATTCGATCTGACACACTATAGTAATATATTTCTCCACTTTGAAACTCGTTCACCAGCACAAAATTCCAATCTGTTCTATCTGTCGCCGTTGCCAGAACCTCTCCTGTTTCAGAGTACAATTCAGCATATGGCCAACCATCTGCCTCGGAAGACAACGTATAATAGCCGCTTGTTTCAGGTTGAAACTTTAGAAATTTCCTTCCGTTTCTCCACCATGGAACAGTAACTTCCTTGGTTTCTCCTGCCTTTATCGCTTCTATTTCTGTTGTTATATTCGTCAATGCAATATCCCAACTTCTTTCCCCACGGAAATCAGAAAGTGCAAAATAATATGTCTTTCCTTCTGACATCACTACTTCCAGACAAAAATTTAAATTCCAATCATCAATATCATCTTCCGCATGAATTCGTTCTAAATTTTCATCTAACAGCTCGCAAAATGGGTTGTTCGTTTCTGAATCAGCATCTGAATGAAGTCGATATACACCAGAAGTTTCTGGAGTAAACTTGACATAAACTTCACCGGTCTCTCTTTTAGGTACTATCACACTCACCGTTTCTCCTTGATGAATCAAATAATCTGCCGCAACCGTTTCAGCTTGCACGGTTTCTGTTGTATTAATCATAACAACTGTCGTCATAAGAAGTGTCAATCGTAACAAAATCTTTCCTAATGTCTTCATAATCCACATATCCCATTCATTTTTTCTTATTATATCACACTTTATATCCAGATACAGCATTACAAAAAAACCTCGAAACTTTTGTTTCGAGGTTCCAGGCTGCGGATGACAGGAATCGAACCTGCACGGTCTCCCACTAGATCCTAAGTCTAGCGCGTCTGCCAGTTCCGCCACATCCGCATATTCTGTTTTTTTGCAAAATATATGTGAACAAGCTAAGCTTGTTCACATCCTTTGCAATGAAGCATCGGGGATTCGAACCCCGGACAACTTGATTAAAAGTCAAGTGCTCTACCGACTGAGCTAATGCTCCATACTGGGCTAGCTGGATTCGAACCAGCGACTGCAGGAGTCAAAGTCCTGTGCCTTACCGCTTGGCGATAGCCCA
>JAZQMU010000050.1:0-11563 GCA_045543595.1 Faecalimonas sp. | reverse complement strand
AGTCAGAGCGAAGTCCAAGACCTCTTGATGTCTTACGCACGCTGTCTTTTAAGAATTTCGCAGCTTCAAATAGTACTTCTGTTGTTGTCTCTTTGATTTCGCTGTTAAGTCCGCCCATAACACCTGCAAGACCAACTGCTTTTACTTTGTCGCAGATTAAAAGGTTGCTTTGATTTAACACACGCTCTTTTTCATCTAATGTGATAAGTTTTTCACCATCCTCTGCCCTACGTACTACAATAGAGAAACCTTCTAATGTATCCAAATCAAAAGCATGCATTGGCTGACCGATTTCTACGAGCACGTAGTTTGTAATGTCTACCATTGCGTTAATTGCATTATGTCCAACTGCAATAAGTCTTCTCTTCATCCAAAGAGGAGATTCCATATTTTTCACATCATAAATGTAGTGTCCTAAGTATCTTGGACATGTTTCTCTATCTAAAACTTCAACACTGATGTCACCATTTATTGTACCATCTTCTACGTAGCTCATATCTGGCGCTTTGAATGGTTTGTTAAGTGCTGCTGCAACTTCCCTAGCAATACCAACTACTGATTGACAATCTGGACGGTTTGCTGTGATAGAAATATCGAACAGATAGTCATCCAATTCAAGATAATCACGCATTTCCATGCCGAGTGGAGCATTTTCATCAAGAATCATGATTCCATTTACATCAGCACCTGGATACCAGTCTTTGTTAAGTTCCATTTCTGCACCTGAACAAAGCATACCGTATGACATCATATCAACCATTTTTCTTGGTTGGATTTCAAGACCACATGGGAGTTTTGCACCAACTAAAGCTGCAGGAACTTTCGCACCGACAAATACATTATTTGCACCTGTTAAGATAAGGTGATCATGTCCCATCTCTCCACAGTCTACGTGACAGATTTGTAAATGTGTTCCTTCATAATGTTCCATAGCTGTGATCTGACCAACTACTACTTTTTCTAAGTTTTCTCCAAGATAATCCATACCTTCTACTTCAAAACCAACTGAGAACAATCTTTCTTCCAGTTCTTTTGGTTGAAGGTCGATATCTACATATTCTTTTAACCAACTATATAAAACTTTCATAATACCCTCCGATTACGCTTTGAATTGTTTTAAGAATTCGATGTCATTTTCAAACAACTTGCCCATATGGTTGATACCGTATTTTAACATTGCGATACGTTCGATACCAATACCAAATGCAAGGCCTGAATATTCGCTTGAATCGATGTTACAGTTTTCTAATACTTTGTTGTTAACGATTCCGCCACCTAATACTTCAATCCATCCTGTTCCCTTACATAATGAACAGCCTTTACCGCCACATTTGAAACAGCTTACGTCTACTTCTACAGATGGTTCTGTAAATGGGAAGTAAGAAGGACGGAGTCTTGTCTTAGCTTCGTCTGAGAATAATGCTTTTACGAATTGATCCAACATACCTTGTAAATCGCAAAGTGTGATACCTTTGTCAACTACGAGACCTTCCATCTGACTGAACATTGGCGAATGTGTCGCATCACTGTCTGAACGGAAAACTTTACCTGGTACAAGCACCTTGATAGGTGGTTTCTCAGCATCCATTACACGAATCTGTCCCGGCGATGTATGTGTACGGAGTAATAAGTCTTCTGTTAACCAGAATGTATCTTGCATGTCTCTTGAAGGGTGATCCTTTAACACGTTCAGTCTTGTAAAGTTGTGGTCATCATCTTCAATTTCCGGACCTTCAAAAATTTCAAATCCCATGCCTGCAAATACGTCGATAATTTCATTTTTGATACATGTAAGTGGATGAAGATTTCCTGCTGCTACATGTTTCACTGGAAGTGTTACATCCACTGTTTCAGCTTCATAACGAGCTAACATGGCTTTCTTTTCAATTTCTTCTTTCTTTGCGTCATATAAATCTTGTACCCAAGTTTTCACTTCGTTTACAGCTTGTCCATATGCCTTCTTTTCTTCTTTTGGCACATTTTTGATTCCGCTCATTAATTTTTGAACTTCGCCGTTTTTACTAAGATACTTTGCCCAGAAATCTGCGAGTTGTTTCGCGTCTTCTACCAAATTAAGTTCGGCCTGGCATTCTGTTTTAATTGTTTCCATGCTCATGATTATTTCTCCTTTTGAATTAATGAATGAATAAAAAAATCCCCGTCTCTTCTTACGAAGGGACGAGGTTAATCGCGGTACCACCCTAATTCCTGTATTTCACAGGCTCTCGGACTGCGTAACGTGCAGATACGTTATCTTCTACTAAATTACTTATGTTCAAAGACACAGCTCCCGTGGGAAATTCGATTCCTATCTGAACTAAAGGGAACTTCCAGCCGATGATTCCCTCTCTCTGTTAGAAAATAGTGCTCTACTAAACACGATCATTGCTTTTCTATATTCAAATACCATTACATTTTACCATATTAATCTTCGATGTCAAGATGTTCCATAAGTAAAACATTGATTTCTCCACCTAGCAAAATCACATACATACAGAAATATAACCAGAGCATGATAATCACTATTGTCGTAAGGCTTCCATATATATTAGAAAATCCTCGAAAGATATCCATGTATATTGAAAAAATAAAGGATGCAAACATCCATCCAAATGCGGTAAAAATAGCTCCCGGAATCTGATATTTTAATTTCCCCTTCTTGTTGGGAAGAAACTGATAAATAAGAACTGTCACTACAATGATCACACAGAGCATCAGTACGGTTCTAATCTGAATCAAAAGCTCAATCACATAATGAAACATCGGAATGTATCGGTTAACCAAAATACTGATACTATTACCAAAACCAAGTAATACCAAACTAAGAATGATTGAAACAATCAAGATTACAGTATAAAATGCTGCTCTCACACGTACGTACAAAAAATTTCTTGTCTCTGTAATGCCTTTCACTGCATTCAAACCTCTCGAAAGGGCAAGAACTCCTTTCCCAGCCGACCACATGGTCACGAAAACAGAAATCGAAATCGTAGTCCCAGTTTGATTGTACACTTCGTCTACGATTAAAATCATAGTACCACTCACAGTTTTCGGAAACACTTCATACACGAGCGCCATAATATCAGCTTGTGTAACAGGAGTTATACGAACCAATGTCATTAATAACATGATAATTGGAATCAATGATAACATTGTAAAAAATGCTGATTGCGCAGCATATGCACTGATATGATCTTCTGATATCTTTTTTGTAGTCTCTTTTATCTTACTTATATATTGTCGCATTTTATCTCACCTTTGTACCCGGATAAAAAAATCCCAAAATATCTTTATAGTTCTTTCCGTTTTTAGCCAATTCATTGGCACCACTCTGACTCATACCAATTCCATGACCAAATCCTCCTCCATTAATTATATAACATTCTCCGCTCTTTTCGATAGCAAAAAATGCACTTGGAAGAAGATTCATACTATCCACTATGCTTCCGTCTTGTTTTGTAATCTGATAACCAGCACCACCTAACATCTTGCGTATCTTATTTTCAGTTTCTACAACAATCGTGTCTTCACTTCCTCGAATTTCTAACTGCTGTACTATATTTCCAGTCCCACGCTTTGTTATCTCTATACTTTTTAACTCACCAATTTCTTTCTGTGCATTTTTTTCTATAATATCTTCCAATAGGTCTTCCTCTATTGTCGCAGACCACCGATACCAATCCAACTCTTTTTCATAATCCTTTCCACTCTGATCCGCGATATCCACACCTTGCAAGTATTGGTTCGCATCTATCAATGTGGTACCCCATGCTTCAATACTTGCAGAATGCCCACTTGAAGTAGAATAAAAGTATGTTTTTGCAACTTCTTGTCCATACCATAGCATCTCCCCTGCTGTTTCTGCAACTGCCTGATCAGATATTGCTGTTGATTCATAGTTGTTATATACTTGGAAACTTACACTGTCATCCACATGTGCACTATACTCTGGATATGCCATATCCTGCATCTGATTGTATGCATAGCTTCTTGCACAGATTGCCTGCGCTTTAAGTGCCTCAATATCATATGATGTGGGCATTTCACTTGGCACCACTCCGCAGAGATAATCTTCTAACGGAATTTCATTTATAATTACAATTCCTTTCTCTGTTTCTATCAATTCCAGAGTTCCTTTATATGATGGATTTCCATCCCCTCTCTCTAAAGAGTGAATCACAACCTCCCCATCATTATTTTTCGAAGTGATTATTGCACTATCTGCAATCTTTACGCATTTAGCTTTATCCACTTCTATCATCTCTTCCTCCGTTTTTACGAACAACCCATCCTCAGATGATATTTCTATCTTTGAGTGAAAAACATTTTCAAACTTACCTGTTTTTATTAATACGCGTATATTTTTTTCTTTTTCATATTCTATTGAAACTTGTTCATTATCTTCTCTGTTCATTTTAGGAATTGGAGACTCTATATTTTTTTGTTCAAATATTTCTTTATTTTCCAGTGCAAATAATAAAAATGCGTTGAAAACACCTAGTGTAATCACCGCTGCTAATACAACAATTGTTTGTTTCATTAATTTCACATTTCCATTCTTGTCCAATCTTTTTTCTAATGTATGCGAACGATAAACAAAATATGCAAAAAAGGTGTAAAACCTAAATTCAATAGACTTTACACCTTAAACATTTATCAGTTACAGTTTGTTTTTAATAATAAGTGTAAAGTCTATTCAATTATCAATCTGCGACTTGTTTTTGGATAGTTCTCCCGATTTGGGATGATAAATAATTAGAATTGTTTTAAAGAATAACGGCCGCTTTCGCGACCGTTTTATCATTAGTATATCCCCAAAATGCCGTTTCCCGTATTTTGACTCCTAGCCCAGGCTAGGTGGGTGTCCGCATCTGCTTTTCTGTCTTCCACTGCTTGTAGGAGGCCTGACATATTACAGAGATTTAGGATTCCCGTTTAAAGTATTGTAGGTTCAAAATAACGAGAGCCTCGCGCATCCCAGGTTTCTTACACATATTATAAATCATGTGTGTTTCGTTTTCAATTGGTTTTTCTTTCCCAAGAAAAATTTGTCAATTTTACACGAATTTTGTTACCACGACTTGTTCTAACAAAGCATCGACAACTGCCCTTGTTGGTGGTTTTGTACCAATCGTCATGACTGCTCCTGCCGATGTGGCCATTGCTAATTTTGCACACTCTTCTAAAGAATGTCCTTTATCCATTCCATATACGAGTGCAGCCACCATTGCATCACCAGCTCCTACAGTTGAATGTCTTTCCACATTTAAGCCTGGTGAATATAATGTATGTTCTTTTGACATAAAATATGCTCCCTTTGCACCAAGGGAAATAATTACCGTTTTTATACCGCAAGTAAGAATTGCCTGACCTGCTGCCAAGATCATGTTCTCGTCATCAAGCTTCATTCCAAGATACTCTTCTAATTCTTCTTTATTAGGCTTAATAATATCCGGCCTTGCTTTCATTGCTTCAGAAAACAATTCTCCGTCGGCATCTACAAATACTTTTGCATTTTTTCTATGAGCATATTCTGTTATTGTCTTATAAATATTTTTTTGTACACCAGTTGGTATACTTCCAGACAAAACAATGATTGTCCCTTCCTGCAAATACGGATGGATTCTTTCCAAAAGCATATCTACATCATTTTCAGTTGTCACAGGTCCCTTTTCATTTAATTCGGTTACCGTTCCTGAAGCTTCGATTATTTTAGTATTCACTCTGGTTTCTCCATTTGTAAACACAAAATGATTTAGAATATCCTGCCCTTCTAACGCATTCTGGATTGTTTTTCCATTATTACCACTCAAAAAACCAGTCGCCAAACTATCTCCGCCAAGTGCTTTTATCGTTTTGGAAACATTAATTCCTTTTCCCCCTGCATCAGTTGTGATATTTGTAATACGATTCAATCCTCCATGCACAAAGGCTTCGATTTCTACTGTTTTATCAATTGCAGGATTCATTGTTACAGTTATGATCATAATTTACCTCTTTTTGAAAAAGAGCGAGATTATCAAATCTCGCTCTAAAAAACTTATCAATTTACAAATTATAATTGTGGACCTGCACTTACTAATGCTTTACCAGCTTCGTTACCTTCGTATTTTGCGAAGTTTTTAATGAAACGTCCAGCAAGGTCTTTTGCTTTTACTTCCCATTCAGCTGCTTCAGCGTATGTGTTACGTGGGTCAAGAATATTTGTATCAACTCCTGGAAGTTCTGTTGGCACTTCAAAGTTGAAGAATGGAATCATCTTTGTTTCTGCTTTTGTGATTGATCCATCAAGGATTGCATCGATGATACCACGTGTATCTTTGATAGAAATACGTTTTCCTGTACCATTCCATCCTGTGTTTACTAAGTATGCTTTTGAACCGTTAGCTTCCATCTTCTTAACTAATTCTTCTGCATATTTTGTTGGATGTAATTCTAAGAATGCTTGACCGAAGCATGCTGAGAATGTTGGTGTTGGTTCTGTAATACCACGTTCTGTACCTGCAAGTTTTGCTGTGAAACCAGATAAGAAGTAGTATTTTGTTTGTTCTGGTGTCAAGATAGAAACTGGAGGAAGTACTCCGAACGCATCTGCTGAAAGGAAGATTACATCCTTAGCTGCTGGTGCTGTTGACACTGGACGAACGATGTTTTCAATGTGATCGATTGGGTAAGAAACACGTGTGTTTTCTGTAACACTGCTATCTGCGAAATCAATCTTACCTTCTGCGTCTAATGTAACGTTTTCTAATAATGCATTACGTTTGATTGCATTGTAAATGTCTGGTTCTGATTCTTTATCAAGGTTGATAACTTTAGCGTAGCAACCACCTTCAAAGTTGAATACACCATTGTCATCCCAGCCGTGTTCGTCATCACCGATAAGGAGACGTTTTGGATCTGTTGATAAAGTTGTTTTACCTGTTCCTGAAAGACCGAAGAAAATAGCTGTGTTTTCGCCGTTCATATCTGTGTTTGCTGAACAGTGCATTGAAGCAATACCTTTTAATGGAAGGAAGTAGTTCATCATTGAGAATAAACCTTTTTTCATTTCCCCACCGTACCATGTGTTAAGGATTACTTGTTCTTTTGATGTAATGTTGAAAGCTGCAGCTGTTTCAGAGTTAAGTCCTAATTCTTTGTAGTTTTCAACTTTTGCTTTTGAAGCATTGTAAACAACGAAATCTGGTTCGAAGTTTGCAAGTTCTTCTTCTGTTGGTTGAATGAACATGTTTTTAACAAAGTGTGCTTGCCATGCTACTTCTACGATGAAACGGATAGCCATTCTTGTGTCTACGTTTGCACCACAGAAAGCATCAACTACAAATAATCTCTTATTTGAAAGTTCTGCTTGAGCAAGTCTCTTTAATTCTGCCCATACTTCTTCGCTGATTGGGTGGTTATCATTCTTATATTCATCTGTTGTCCACCATACAGTATCTTTAGAGTTTTCGTCCATAACGATGTATTTATCTTTAGGAGAACGTCCTGTATAGATACCTGTCATTACGTTAACAGCGCCAAGTTCGCTTTCTTGACCAACTTCAAATCCTTCTAAACCTGCTTTTGTTTCTTCTTCAAATAATACTTCGTAAGAAGGGTTGTATACGATTTCAGTTGTTCCTGTGATACCATAAGCTTCTAAATTGATTTTAGACATTTTTAGTCAACCTCTTTCTTTAAATATTTAAAATAATTAATGCACGTAAATCAAAAAAATTTACGTGCATCATTATACTAGATAAATATTCCAATAGTCAATATGATTATTAAATTTGTTAAAAAAATATCTAATAATATTTATCTTTACATTTTTTACTTTTCACCATAAAAAGAATGAATCCCAAAATAAACAGAATAAGGCTGATAAAATATACAACTCCCATCTCATAAAGGAATGTATTCATCATATCTATAGCTCCGCAGGCTGTTGTAAGAATGGAAAACAATAAAAATGTTGGGAACATCTCCCTAATATACGCATCTTTATCTTTACACTTTTTAAATCTGAATTCCTTATTTAACAAAATATTTTCGTTAATAATGCCTTTGAATTTCATTTGAGCGCATGCATATAAGCAATACAAACCACCTGCGAAAACAAGAATCCCGACCCAACCAGTCATGCTTGCAAAATCATTCATAACTTTTCTCCTTTATACACCTAAAATTGCTTTTACCGTTTCTTCCATCTTATCTGAATCACATTCTAACTTGTGAAGCACTTCTGCATTTCTGATTTCATTAATCGCATTTGGAATTTCAACACAAGAAACTTTCTGCAATTCATCGATCAATGCGAATTCTTCCAATTCATCATATTTCTCATCAATGGCTGTCATAACGCTTCTTGCAAACTTATATGGACTAGCTGTAGAAGCGATTACTGCTCTGCGATAATCTCCGCTTTCTTGTTGATACTTTTCATACACAGATGCTGCTACTGCAGTGTGCGTGTCAAGAACATATCCTGTCTTCTTGTATGTATCAGAAATCATCTTTCTAACGTCATCTTCTGTTGCAAATCCAGCTTCAAAATCTGAAAGATTTGCTTTCATTTCTTCTGTAAGCTCATAGACACCTTTTTCTTTCAAATCTTTCATAAGCGCACTGTTCTTTTCTGCATCTGAACCTGCGATATAATAAACAAGACGTTCCAGGTTACTTGAAATCAAAATATCCATAGAAGGAGAAATTGTCAAAATAAAATCTCTGTTCTTGTCATAAACTCCTGTTTTAAAGAAATCAAATAACACTTTATTATCGTTTGATGCACAAATTAATTTTGCAATTGGAATACCCATTTGTTTTGCAAAATATGCCGCAAGAATATTACCAAAATTTCCTGTTGGAACAACAATGTTGATTTCTTCTCCCGCTGTCATTTGATCATTTTGCAGTAATTTTGCATATGCATAAACATAATAAACAATTTGTGGAACTAAACGTCCAATATTGATTGAGTTAGCTGAAGAGAATTGGTAGCCTGCTGCATTCATCTCTTTTGCCAATTCTTTGTTTTCAAAAATTGCCTTTACACCGCTCTGTGCACAGTCAAAGTTTCCATGAATTGCTACAACTGATGTATTATCGCCTTTTTGTGTCACCATCTGGAGTTCCTGCACTTTGCTGACACCGTTCTTTGGATAAAATACAATAATCTTTGTTCCTTCAACATCTGCAAAACCTGCAAGTGCTGCTTTTCCCGTGTCTCCAGATGTCGCTGTAAGGATCACAATCTCATTCTTCACATGGTTCTTCTTTGCAGAAGTTGTAAGTAAATGTGGAAGGATAGAAAGCGCCATATCCTTAAACGCAATTGTTGCACCGTGGAACAATTCCAAAAAGTATGTATCAGAAACTTTTGCTAATGGAGCAATCTCTTCTGTATCAAATTTAGAGTCATATGCTTTCGCAATACAATTTTTCAACTCTTCTTCCGTAAAATCTGTGAGGAATTTCTTCATCACTTCATAAGCTGTCTCTTGATATGACATATCTTTTAACTCATCCAATGTCACATCTAATTTCGGAATACTAACTGGAACAAACAAACCGCCATCATCAGCAAGCCCTTTTAAAATCGCCTCTGAAGCTGTCACTGTTTTCTCAGAATTTCTAGTACTCTTATATAACAATTCCATTATTTTCCCTCTTTTCTAAGTAAGATGAAGCATACAGCACTGATTGCCATAAGAATTGGATAGAATAAATATGGCATGATTGCAAATGGTGTCAATCCTGTCAATGTTGCTGCTGATAATAATTGCGCACCGTAAGGGATAATACCTTGACCTACCGAAGCAAAAATATCAAGAAGTGATGCAGAACGTCTCGGATCCACACCAAACTCATCTGAGATTTCTTTTGCGATTGGACCAGCCATAACAATCGCTACCGTGTTGTTTGCTGTACAGCAGTCTACTAAAAGGGCAAGACCAGCAATACCCATCTCAGCACCTTTGCGTCCTTTAATTTTTGAACGAATCAAATCCAAAATAAATTGGATTCCACCGAATTCTTTTACTAACGAAACGATACATGCAACAATGATTGATACTACTGTGATATCATACATACCTGTTACACCGCCGCCAACTACTGTAAACATATCTGCCACTGCAATTGTTCCTGTTAAAAGACCTACGATTAAAGATACCACTGTTCCGCCAATCAACACAATAAACACGTTAATACCAATAAGCGCACCAACAAGCACCAAGATATATGGCACAATCTGCAATATATTGTATGGAAGCTCTTGATTTAATTCAAAGCTTTGTCCCATTGTGATCACAAAGAAAATAATGATTGTGATAATTGCTGCTGGAAGTACTATAAAGAAGTTTGCTTTAAACTTATCTTTCATTTCACATCCTTGAGTTTTAACTGCTGCAATTGTTGTGTCTGAAATCATAGATAAGTTATCACCAAACATAGCTCCACAAACTACTGCACCGATACAGATAGCCATCGCAAATCCAGTTTTTTCACTGATTCCTACCGCAATTGGTGCTAATGCCGCGATTGTTCCCATTGATGTCCCCATAGAAACAGAGATAAAACAACCGATTACAAAAAGCCCTACTACTGCTACACCTGATGGTAAAATAGAAAGCCCAAAATTAACTGTACTTTCTACACCGCCTGCCGCAGTCACTGCACCTGAAAACGCACCAGCGCAGAGGAAAATAAGACTCATTGTGATTATGTTCTCTTCTCCTACACCTTTTGCAATTACTTTAATCTTTTCATCAAATGATAAATTTCTATTTTGGGCAAATGCAACTGCCAAACCGATCAAAAAGGCAACGATAGCTGGCATAGCATAGAAATCGTTCATAACAATACCTGAGCCCAAGAAAATCACTAAAAACACTCCAATTGGAAGGAGTGCAATCGCTCTTCCTTTGTTTTCTGTCTTACTCATGACATTCCTCCTAAAATACTAATAATGCTTTATTCTAGCACAGTCTTAAAGAAAAATAAAGAGTTCTAATCACAAATAATAAAGAAATCACGCAAAGAGCAAACCATATTCCTCCTTGGTTCTCATCACCTGTTTCAACCGTTTGCGATACTTCACATACTTTAGGATTCCATTTCACATTATAATTCATCTCACCTTTATCAGCATCCCATGAAGGAATTGAAACCAACGCACTTTGTATTTCTGCTTTTCCAGAAGTTGTTCCTTCTATCAAATACACACCTTCCTGCAAATTCTGAATCTCCACACTCCCTCCACATGTTGAAACTTTACCTTCAGGCATATATTGATATTTTTTCAAAGTATATATAGCAGTTTGCACTTCACGACTATTGTCTAATGAGTTCAGGTCAACTCCACTTGCTGTAAAATTCCCATCCAAGATCAGTGTACCGTCTTTCCATTCTCCTACCTTGGTGTAAATGATATCAAATTCCTGTTTTGATAGTTCTTCCACTTTCAAACTTCCTAATGATGCTTTTGCACACAATACAGGTGAGCAAAATAGTGCAAATAGCAATAAGATAATATATTTTCTCATCCATACCTCTTTCCGATTCTTCCTTCTTCATG
>JAZQMU010000049.1:0-12420 GCA_045543595.1 Faecalimonas sp. | reverse complement strand
GTCTTTACCTACTGCAAATGCAATACGAGATTTGTTGCCTGTAAATTCTTCTGATTCCAATAAATCTCTCAGCATAACAGATGCATTTTCCTTATTTGGAACCTCGATACCAACTGCTGCTTTTCCAGGAATTGGAGCTTCAATACGAATGTCTGCAGCTGCAAGGTTTAATTTGATGTCGTCTGCAAGACCTACTATTTTACTTACCTTTACACCTTGTTCTGGTTGTAGTTCAAATCTTGTAACGGTTGGTCCACAACTGACATTTGTTACTGTAGCATTCACATTAAAGCTTTGCAATGTCTGTTGAAGTTTCATTGCAGTCTCACGAAGATGTTCATCAGAATCACCTCTTGTATGACGACCTCTTGTAAGTAAACTAAGTGGTGGGAACTGATAAACCTTTTTCGGTTTCTCTTCATTCTTTTTGATCTCATCACTTACGTTTTCAGCCTCATCGGCAGCACGTTGTCTGCTTTCTTTTGTGCTTCTTCTTTTACGGCCAGAATGTTCTTCCTGCAGAGTATCGTCCATCACTTGATTTTCTTCTACGTTTTCCATGATAGGCATAGCGCGATTGATAACCAAGTCCTCAAACGCAGGCTGTGAATAATCCTGTTCAAAAAGTTCATCAACAGACTGCTGTGGTAAAACAGGAACCTCATCCAATGTTAACTCTCTTATCTCTGGTGATTTTTTGGCTAAAGTTGTATCAAAAGAAACACCAGCTACAATTTTGTCTTTCCGATATTCCTTTTCTGTCTGTTCTTGCACGCGCTGTTCTTTCCGTATTACAGCTTGTTCTTTTCGTTTCTTCACATCTTCTTTTGCTGTATGGTAGGCTTTTGCACTGGATTTTTTTACTCCACCCACAAAAGACTTACCTGTTACTATTACAAAACAAATAATGATCAAAACGCATGAAATGATATATGTACCAATAACACCAATGGCTGGACAAAGTAACTTCGCAAGAAGTGCTCCAACGATACCGCCAGCTGTTTTATCAGTGCTGCAAAGTTCATAGATTACTTTAATCTTATCTTCTGTTCCATCTCCGTTCAAGATCAAATGGAAGATCAAACATAGCATTACGGTTGCGATAAATACCGAAATCGATTTTATGTATGCTGTAGCATTGCCCTTGTTAGATCTCACAAAGGCAATACCTACAAATAATAAAATCGGTACTATATAAGCAATGATCCCAAATAAACCAAATAAAAATGAGGATATAGCATTTCCAATATATCCGCCAACGCCGAAATGGCTAATCATCAATAAAGCACATACAGCCAAGGACAGTAATATCACAATTTCATCTTTGATAAAACTTCTGCTTTCATCTCTATTTTTAACAGAATTCTTCCGCTTTGTTTTGGTATTTGAGTTCTGATTTTTCTTTTTTGTATATTTTCTAGGTGACATTATATTCCTCCTTGTTTAGAAACCATACCACGTTCATTATATCATTTATGCTATTGTTCATCAATCATTTGATGTAATTTTTGTAATGCATCTTTAATACCGCCAACTTCATTAATAAGACCAATCTTCACAGCTCCATATCCATCTAACATAGTTCCTACATCTTTCACGAGTTCCAATGGATTTAACATCAAAGCTTCCAATTTTTCTTTTGTTACATACGAATTTCTGGAAATAAACTCTGTAATCCTGTCTTGTGTTTTAATAATATTATTGAGACTTTGCTGTACTCCAATAAACATACCGGATGTTCTTACCGGATGCACTACCATGGTTCCTGTTGGAACGATAAAGGAATAATCCGATGCCACCGCAAGGGGACCTCCAATAGAATGACTCCCACCTAAAACTAACGATACAGTAGGTTTACTTAACGAAGCAATCATCTCTGCAATTGCAAGACCTGCCTCCACATCTCCTCCTAATGTATTTAATAAAAATAATACCCCTTGAATTTCGTCACTCTCTTCTACTTCTGCTAGTTGTGGTAATAGATGATCGTATTTTGTTGCTTTCGTATTTTGAGCTGCAAGTTCATGTCCCTCTATTTCTCCTATGATCGTAAAAATCTTTATCTGATGTTTTTGATTTTTAATCTCTATACTTCCCAACTCTTTTATTTCTTCATTTTTTTCTTTCATTTACAATAATACTCCTGTTTTTTTCTTTATTATCCCAATTTTTTTGCAAAGCAATACAAAAAAATAAGACCACATTTCGTGGTTTTCTTTTCTATAGTTTGTTTTCTGCATCATCAAGTGACTGATATCCATATAATCTTGCAGTATTTTCCATAATCTTTTTCGCCAGATTTTCATTATTGATCATAAGCGAAATAATAAAACTGCAATATAAAACAAATGTATTTCTTGAATACGTACTGATCTCGCCTCTTAAATAGGTTTCATAAGAAGTATCATATGGTGTATCCTGACTTGTTCTGATTGCTCGCGCATTTCCTGCCATCTTAGGAAATTGCTTTGCAAATTCCTCCATCCAATTCACTTGAATCTGAATGATCTCTTCTTGGATCGTTTTTCTCTTTGAAGAGATAACTGGAAGACTCTTTTCAAGTTGTCGATATTTGTCAGGATTTGTACTTTCCATCATTCTGGCATATTTTTCCGTGATCAAATTCCAGCTTTTTTCTTCTGCACTTAACAAATCTTGATAATAGCTGTTAAGCAAATCGTCGGACCATGTAAGATACTGACTTTTTCTCATAATTGAGAATGTAGGAAAATTATCTTGGCAGTCAGCTCTTCCGCCTTCATTCTTCACTTTATCAAACTGTTTCCATTCCAGTTCAATGATCTTATCAACAATATTCATATTATTTCCTTCCAATATTTGTCCGATATAAACTTCCAGGAAAAGTTCATCACCCGATACTAACTGCAGACGCTTTAATTCATCTAAAATCATTTGCGCAATTCGTTCAAATAATACCACACAGCCATCTTCTTCATTCACGAGTGTTGCATCATATTTTTTCGTTTCCCATGCAATGGATTGAACTGGAAGCGTAACAATCTCATCTAAGACAGGAATTATTTTTTTGGATATATTAAATTTTTCTAATCCCTTTTTCTTCCACTTATAATATGGCGCGTATGTTTTATTCAAAAGATAGATTAGATCCATTGTAGTTTCTATTGCTTTCGACACACATAAGTTTGCAGTCAAATAATCTTTTCTAGCCATCATTCTGGAATAATTACTCTGTGCAAACTGTGAGAAATCATGAATTGCCTGTGCAAGTTTCTTTCGCCAAATCTGTTCTGGATAGTACGCTAGCAATTTATTGCGTACCTTAGTAAATAATCCTAGTGCGTCAAAAAAAACTTCTCCGTTTGTTGCTTCTGCCAAACGGAACTCTTCCAAAGTCTCATAGTTTAATGAAAAATCCTTTTCAAAGTTTATCGATGTTTGCAAATAAGTGTTATAAAAACCGCTAATTGAGAATACGCCACGACGTGATGCCAGACGTCCTGTATTTTTTACCAATTCATTGTATTTTTCCTGTAATTTAGCCCCATATTTCTTATAATCTTCTTCGGTTAGCCAGATACAGAATCCAACTTCATAATCATGGTCTGATGAAATCTCATCATCAAAACCATAACAATCTGATCCCTCTCCTACCATACCAACAGCAATTCTGTCTTTTAATTCAGCAAAATGCGTAAGAATCATCTTCTTACCTGAGTTTTCATAAAACTCTTTGCTTCTATCGAGATTAGACTTCCATGTTCCGTTATTACGACATAATGAATTTGTGTAATTATATTTCTCCAAAACTCTATTATAATTGTCGTTTTTTCCTGTATGTTTCTCAATCTCGTTTAAACCTTTACCATAATATGATAAAGCTTGGTCAAACTTCTTTTGCGAATAAAGAGCATCCCCCATAGCAACCAGTGTTGCGCCATAGTGAAAATCCTGTCCATTAAATTTTTCATGAATAGACAATGCTCTTTGTAAATAAAGCATCGCCTCGTTGAAATCTTTTTCCGTACCAAGTTGCAATAATGAAGCAGCAAGATTCGTGCGAGTCGTTGCTTGTTGAATTAAAGCTTCGTCATATAAATCAACTACATGTAACGCTTTCAATAAAGTCACTTTAGCCATTGCATAGTCGCCCAGTTCCTGGTAAGCGAGACCCCAGTTGTTATAAAGATTTGCATAACCAAAATCTTGTTTATCTAAATTCTGGTCATAAATCATTTTAACTGTCTCAAACAATTTTATAGCTTCTTTTAAAAGACCAAATGCACGAAAGGCATTTGCAACATTGATCAAGGAAGTCGCATATTCCATACTTCCTTTTAGCCCCATCGAGTCCATAAGCAACAATAATTCATTACAATAGGACAACGCTTTATCTTTTTGTGTTGTATCTCTGCAAAATCCGATCATCTCATTTAAAAGCGTAAATAAAACACCATTTTCTGATTTTTCTTTCGCCAAACGAATTTTATCAGCTAAAAATTGTTCAATTTCAGAAAGGGGATATTGCCCAAACATTTTGTCATATTCTGCAAGTATTACATGAATATCCATACTATCACGTCCTTCTTGTTATTTACTAATATTATAAATGAATCATTTTTACACCTCATAATCAGACTAATTATAACAAAAAGAAGTGGAAAATTCCACTTCTTTAAGCTTCATATATAATTGTATTTATCTTGTTCATGATATTTTTCATTGGCTTATATAATACTAGCATAATAATAAAATTGGATACACCATGAACCAAATCCCATGGTATACCTGCAATCCACCAAGATAACGCAGCATATGGGCCACCTGCTACTAAATACACAAGAGAACACATGGCTCCAAACATCAGACCAAATATTCCAGATAACATTGCCAATGAAAATGCTGATTCCTTGTTACGTATGATCCAAGTTATTATTACTAGAATTGGCCATGCATATAAATACATGATCCACCAAGGGCCTATTCCAAATATTACACCTTCAATTAATATAAATACAGGTATTACATACAATATTCTTGCCCCAAAGTATAATGTAAACATAATGAGCAGGAAACTTGTCAGTTCGATATTGGGTAAAAAAGCCATGGACATCTTACATGTTTCTATTACTGCCACCATCATTGCTATCAAAGCAATATTTTGCGCATTAAGTTTTAAATAATTTTTATTCAAAAACTGTGTAAACAATTTCAAATGCATCTCCATCCACTACCGGTTGTGTACTTACACCATAGTTACAATACTCACCATTAACATTAAATCCCCAATAGGCTCCATCTACATTAAAATCAGCAGTTTCTCCATTGATCTCATAGATTGTCATGCCAAATTCTTCACTTTCTTCTCCGCTAAAAGTAAGCCCATCTTTTTTAGCTTCCTCCATCGCTTCAATCAAGTACTCAGCATCTGTTTTTAGTTCGTATGTTATAGATTCTTCTTTGGAATTTACAACCTCGATCGTGATGCTTTTGCTTCCTTCTACTGGTTTTTCCTTAAATGTTGTGTAAATGATCGCCATTGCAGCAATGATTACAACAAGTAAACCGATTCCCAGTATTCTTTTTTTGTTCTTCATGTTTTTTCTCCTTTTCTTTGTTTTTCTTCAAAGCAAATAAAAAGCCTCTTGCTTTAAAAAGCAAAAGGCTGTAAATACATAATAAAACAAAAGAAAATAAGATCTCCTTAAAATGTACCAACCAATTACTCGTGGTTCTCCAGTACCATCAATAGGCAGGTCTTCTGACTTTATGATCAACACCTCATTTCGTCTTCCCAGCAAATGCCAGTGACATATTGAAACAAGATTCCCACATTACAGCGACGAGTTCGTGCAGGACTTACACCTGCTTCCCTTTTCACCAAATCAAGATAATTCTTATTTGACACCTATTATGTTCTATTTACTTTGACATGAGTATTATAATACAACACTTTGTTATTGTAAATATAATTAACAATTTTTATCGTTTATCAACATCCCCGTGTATTGTGGAACACCAAATCTATCTGCAAACATCATGCATTTGCACATAAAAATATAATACACATTTAATCCACATGACTGCATAGTTTCAAAATTTGCCTGTCCTTTTGCAAGGATTACATCTGCATGAAAGATAATATCACGCGCTTCATCAGAGATTTCATCCAAGAATGTCCCTGCAATGTCACTTCCATTATCTTTCACTTCTGCTACTTTCGAAAGTTCTACTTGCTTGGCGTCTGCAAGTGTTGCATCATTGAGAACATCAAATCCTCGAACGATAGCTGTGATCGTTGCATCTGGATTATTCTTTTTAATTTCTTTCATTAACAGTTTGTCCATGACTACTTCGCCACAGTTATCTGTAAGATATACGATAGATTTTGCTTTTGCAATGTCTGCTTTCAAAGCTTCATACTCTCTCTCGTCAACAGGAATATCAGCCGAATCATCAATATATTTCTGTAAAATCCCTTCATCAACATGATTCATGGCGCCAAAATCAATATAATTACCTGTCATCGCATATTGAATCGCAAGTTTTAAAGAATCTTCTGATTCCGCAAGATTCTTTTCCAGTTCTGGTACTTTTGAAAGCATCAAGTTATTAAAATGAATCTTAATATCTGTAAAATCTTCAGAATACCCAAACAATTCTTTTTGAATCTGACTGATTGTACGCACAACAACTGGTGCACTTTCATGATATTCCAATTCTGAAATCGCTTTCAGCACTCGTTGCATATATTCTAGTTTTTTTTCGACAGGTGTATCAGCAGGTCCAAAATTAAGTCTGCTTTTCAAAAGACAACTGATACATTCTGGTTTTAAACGAATTGGTTTTGTTATTTTTTGCATAATGTTTCAACGACCTCTTCCAACTGTTCACATAGGTTCTTTGCAGTCTTAATATCAGATGCTTTTAATGCAACTGCAATTCTTGTTTCCAGTTCTTTCTTCTTCTGTTCTAACTCTAAGTATTCCTTATCAAAATGATTTTCATAGATCATTTTTCGGAATGAGCGGATTCTCATACGACGAATAGACTTATCATCTACAAAAAGTACATAATCAGCACAATTCACAATATTATAAAAATCATGTGAAACCATAAGAACAGCACCATTGTAGTTTTCAATGGCTTTTTCTAAAGCTATCTGCGAATAAGTATCTAAATGACTTGTTGGCTCATCAAGAAGAAGTAAATTTGCCTTGCTTACTGCAATTTTAGCAAGTTGTAATAGGTTTTGTTCCCCACCAGATAACATACTGATCTTATTATTTAACGTATCTTCATCAAAACAGTATTCTTTCAGATAATCTCTGATATCTGCCTTATTTTCAAAACCTAAAGCTTCAAACTCCTCATAAACCGTATTAGCCTCATCTAACATTTCACCGTGAATCTGTGATAAAAAGCCAACTTTTGCATTTTCAGATACAGTAATCGCTGCATTTTTATTTTTGAAAATTTCACGAAGTAACGTTGTTTTACCAGTTCCATTTGCACCAACAATAGCTACTTTTTCATTTTCCTTAAGTTCAAAGCAAACATTCGACAACAACAGTTCATCAAAAGCCACTTCATAATCCCAAACACTTAAAATAGTATTTTCAGGATCAGCCTCAATATCAGGAAGAACAATCTTTGGTTGACGGATATCTACAAAAGGTTCTTTGATCCTTCTTGCTCGAAGTCTGTCAAGATGAGTCTGTTTCGCATGAACAGCACGTCCTAAAGCTGCAATACTTGCATTTGTTGCAGCAGTTCGCATACGGTCTACCATCGCTTCTGTTCTTGCTATTTCTTCATTATCTGCAGCTGCTTTTTCCTGAAGTTCTATTTTCTTTTCAAGCAATTTAAAATTATAATCTACATAGTTTCCGTCAAATTCCTGGATATCTGTGTTTTCAAGATGTAAAATCTTGTCAAAACAATGATTTAAAAGATAACGATTATGTGTGATTACAAGTAATGTACCCCTATGGCTGTTGATCAATTTACATAAACCATTTAAATTTTCAAAATCGAGAAATATATCAGGTTCATCCATGATAAGTAATGTTGGTGACAAAAGCATCTCTTTCATTACTTGAAGAAGCTTATATTCTCCACCACTCAGTTGAGAAATTAACGTATTTTCATGCTTTGTCATCCCTGCTGTCTTTAATTGTTTATGAATATTGCTCTCGTAATTGTCACCATCCATCGCCTGAAACTCATCAAGAAGCAGTTGGTATCTTTCAAATATCCCATCCAAATCCTCTGCTTCAGCCATTTCTGCACAGACAATCGCTGTTTCTTCTTGATTCTTCACAAAACGTTCGCTTAAAAATTCAAACACGGTAACATCTTGGTTTTTTTCAGCTTTTGAAAATTGGCTTACATAACCAATTTTACAATGCTCATCTTTTATAATTTTACCTTCATATAAATATTTTTCAGGATCCATGATCATATCAATCAATGTTGTCTTTCCAGTTCCATTACTTCCTATGAAAGCACAATGTTGTCCATCTTCCAAAGAAAATGAAATCTCTTTATATAACTCTTTTTCTGGAAACCCATACGATAATTTTTCTATCTGAATCATATACTATCTCCTGTTTTTAATTTCTCTCACTTACAAATGTACTTCCTAAAATAAGAATTGCTCCAATTGCCCCAAACACTCCTAGTGGTTCTTTTAGAATCAACATCGATAAAATAATTGCTATCACTGGATCAAGATAACTTAAAATTGCAATTGTTTGTGCTGGCAAATTCTTTATAGAACCAAAGTACAAAACATAGGCAATCCCAGTATGCACTACACCAACGAAAAGTATCATAAAAATTGCAAAGGAATCCATTTGAATACTTCCTAGATTTTCCGTCATTAGTATATATGGCAATATTGCAATTGCCGACACACCTAATTGAACGATCGTCCTGTCAAATCCATCCACGTCTTTGAATTTCTTATTTAGTAAAACAATAATCGCATACAAAACCGCAGAAGCAAGTCCAAACAGTACTCCGATTAACTGATTTCCCTTCGGTACTCCTCCCTCTATTATACCAGAAACAAATACCATTCCAAGCATCGCCGCGAGAATACAGATACATTTTTTTAAATTCAGTTTTTCTCCCAGGAAAACCGAAGATGCAATTACGATAAATATCGGAGCCATATAATTACATAAGGTTCCAATAGCGACTGTTGTATATCGGTAAGACTCAAACAGCAGAATCCAATTTGCACCAAGACAAATTCCAGAAACTAATAAAGGTAAACCATTCTTTTTTATGATCTTAAAATCTGGTTTTCTTTTACTGAACAAAAATACCAGCACTACAAACAAGGATCCTATTACAGCTCTTGCAAACGCAATTATGCTGGAAGGCAAAGGGATGTATCGAACAAAAACACCTATTGTCCCATAAATACACATTGCCAAAATCAATTGAACTTTTTCTTTCATAAAATATATTAACCCTTTTTCTTTAGAATCTTATTGATATTTAATGTCATTAAAACAGATGCTGTAAATACAGATATTAAATCTGCTACTGGTTCAGCTAAAAACACTGCAAAAACTTTGTCTGCAAAGAAATTTGGCAAAATAAAGATTAACGGAATCAACAAAATAATTTTTCTTAAGCATGCAATAAACAAAGATAATTTCGCCTGTCCCAAAGAAACAAAAGTTTGTTGGATCGCCATCTGCGCGCCAAACACTGACATTCCTATCATATATAATCTGATTGCCCATGTAGTCGTTTCTACTAATGCCGGACTATTATTAAACAATTTGATAAATACAGTTGGAAAAAGTTCAACGATTCCAACAAATACGAATGTATAGATCAGGCAGCATGTCAACAAAAGTTTGAAAGTCTTTCTAACTCGTTCATAATTTTCAGCACCATAGTTAAAACTCATGATTGGTTGTGCCCCCTGAGACAATCCTTGTACTGGCAGTATGCAGAGCTGCATTACACTGGTGATGATCGTCAACGCACCAACTGCGACATCTCCACCATATTTCGATAATGACACATTAAAACAGATATTAATCGCACTCTCTGTCGCTGTCATAATAAAAGGCGAAATACCCAATGCTAATACTGGTCCTAAAATTTTAAAATCTATTTTTAAATAGTTTTTACGGATTTTCAATACGGATCTATCACTTGTGAGGAATCGAATTACCCATATTGCCGAAACTGCTTGCGAAATAATCGTAGCTAAAGCAGCACCTTTTACACCCATGTCAAATAAAAATATAAACACAGGGTCTAATATAATATTACAGATTGCACCTATTACAACTGTTTTCATCGCAATCGTAGAGAAACCCTGCGTTGTAATAAATGTATTTAGTCCAAGTGATAATTGTACAAAAATTGTACCTAACACATATATTCTAAGATAGTCTAAAGCATATGGCAATGTGTTGTCACTGGCTCCAAACAATCTCAACAAGTTTTCACCTGAAATTTCAACACATACTGTTATCAAGATCGAAATTAGAATAAGTGTCGCAACTCCACTTCCAAGGATCTTCTCAGCCTCTTCTTTTTCACCTCGGCCCATATGAATCGCAGCTCTAGGAGCTCCGCCACCTCCGATCAAATTAGCAAAAGCTGTGACAATCATTAAGATTGGAAAACACAATCCTAGCCCTGTAAGCGCAAGATCTCCTGTTTCTGGAATGTGACCAATATAGATTCTATCTACAATATTATATAATAAATTTACAATCTGAGCGATAATGGCAGGTATCGAAAGCTTCAATAATAATTTGCCAATATTTCCCTCTCCTAAATTAATGTTTTTCATATTACACCTCTCTTTTCACAGAGAACATTATATATTTATTTCTTTCAAATTGGAAGTCTTGATATTAATACTTTAGAGTTTTATAATAATTATCAGCAAACTTAGAGGTGTTTATTATGCAAGCAAATCAGAAAATGGAAACTGTTTTGGATAGACTTCCTTTTGGTGATGATACTTACTATCAAGATATAAAAGTCACAAAAAGAATTCCTGACGGTGTTGGAAACAAAGAATTATATAAAGATATCATTCATATAGCATTACCAAGTTTTGTTGAACTGCTTCTCACTCAATTAGCTTCTATGGTAGACCTTATGATGGTTGGTTCTATGGGTGGTAAATTGCATCCTGAAATTGGTACACAGGCATTAGCTGCTGTAGGTCTTACCACACAGCCAAAATTTCTTTTAATGGCTGCGTTTGTTGCCATGAATACAGGTGTTACTGCACTTGTTGCAAGAAGCCGTGGGACAAATGACTCTCAAAAAGCCAACTTGATCGTTCGCCAAGGCATATTGTTTACTTTTATAACAACCATTATCGTATCTGTATTAGGAACTATTTTTGCCAGACCAATGGTTATTTTTATGGGCGGCGAAGAAGAAACCGTAATTCGATGGGCAACTCAATACTTACAAATTCAGATGATTGGTTTTATGTCCGTTGCTTTAACCAGTACCATTACCGCTTCCTTGCGTGCTGTTGGAGATTCAAAGACGCCTATGATTTATAACTTGATTGCAAATGGTGTAAATGTAATCTTTAACTGGATATTGATTTACGGTAATCTTGGTTTCCCTGAACTTGGTGTATCAGGTGCTTCTCTCGCAACTGTTATCGGACAATTCGTAGCATTTTTCATCGCTCTTGCTATAATCATACGCGGAAATGGATTTTTAAAACTTGATTTTAAATTGGGATTTAAACCTGACAAAATTGTTCTTAGTAACATTACAGGTATAGGTTTGCCTTCTATGGGAGAACAGTTGATCATGAGAGCGGGAATGATCATTTTTGCAAAGACGGTGGCTTCTCTTGGAACAACTCAATTTGCTACACATCAAGTATGCATGAACATCCAAGCTTTGTCCTTTATGACGGGTCAGGCATTTGCCGTGTCTGCAACATCATTAATGGGGCAGTCTCTTGGAAAAAAACGTCCGGATATGGCACAAGCATATTGTACAAGATCTCGTTCTATAGGATTTTATTTTTCTTTACTACTTGCTGCAGTATTTGTATTCTTCGGAGAATTTATTGTCAGTCTTTATAACAGCGATCCTGAAATTATACGAATCGGTGGACAGATTATGTTTTTCGTTGCTTTTTTGCAGCCATTCCAAAGTTCGCAGTTTATTATTGCCGGGGCATTGCGTGGAGCTGGCGACACAAAAGTAACTGCAACAATTACCTTGATAACTGTACTTCTTATCAGACCAATTACTGCTATCGTTTTAGTAAACCTAGGATTTGGACTATATGGTGCCTGGGCAGGACTTGCCCTTGACCAATTGGTTCGTTCCGGTTTAATACTGGGACGTTATAAAAGTGGAAAATGGAAATTGCTAAGATTAAAACATGAATAAAAAAAGCCTCATTGAGGCTTTTTT
>JAZQMU010000048.1:0-5245 GCA_045543595.1 Faecalimonas sp. | reverse complement strand
ACGTTCTTTCATACGTGGATCACGTGTTAAGAATCCTGCTTTCTTAAGAGTTGGTCTGAAATCTCCATCAGCTTGTAATAAAGCTCTTGAGATACCGTGACGGATTGCACCAGCTTGTCCTGTGTATCCACCACCGTGTACGTTTACTAATACGTCGAATTTATCTAAAGTTTCTGTAGCAACTAATGGTTGACGTACAACTACTTTTAATGTTTCTAATCCGAAGTATTCGTCGATTGTTCTTTTATTAATTGTAATGTTACCTGTTCCAGGTACCAAGTATACTCTTGCGATAGATTTTTTTCTTCTACCTGTTCCGTAAAATTTTGCGTTAGCCACTGTTATTTCCTCCTTTTAACCTTTCTTAGAATGTTAATACTTCTGGTTTTTGAGCAGCGTGAGCGTGTTCTGCACCAGCGTATACATGAAGTTTTGTGATCATTGATCTTCCTAAAGGTCCTTTTGGAAGCATACCTTTAACAGCAAGTTCGATTACTCTTTCAGGTTTTTTGTTCATCATTTCTCTTAATGTTGTTTCTCTCATACCACCAACGTAATCTGAGTGATTGTAGTAGATCTTTTGATCCATTTTCTTTCCTGTGAAAGCAACCTTGTCAGCGTTGATTACGATTACATAATCACCTGTATCAACGTGTGGTGTATATTCTGGTTTATTTTTTCCTCTTAAAACTTTTGCAACTTCAGATGCTAAACGTCCTAATGTGCATCCTTCTGCATCAACTACATACCATTTTCTTTCAATCTTTGCTGGATTAGCCATGTAAGTTTTCATTGGGTTTCCTCCTAAATCATTTCAATAATAGTTAACTGTTTATATAGGAATCAGTTCACTCCGGGGCATTGGTGTAAACTGTTTCTTCTATTCTCATGCCGTTCTATTATATTATGAGATTTTTCCAATGTCAAGAGATTTTTCAATAAAACCAACCTCTATTTCACAACAATTTTTCTGAAGTTTTTCTTACCTCTTCTGAGAACTAAGCCGTCTTCTGGAATTGCATCTGCTGCAAATAAAGCTTTGATATCTGTTACTTTTTCGCCATCAACTGCAACACCGCCTTGTTCTACAGCACGTCTTGCTTCTGATTTTGAAGGAACAAGACCACTCTTTAAGAGCATTGTAAGAATATCGATTTGTCCATCCACAAAATCTTCTGCTGAAAGTTCTGCTGTTGGCATGTTAGCTGCTGCCCCGCTTGAGAATAATGCTCTTGCACTTTCTTGTGCCTTAACAGCTTCTTCTTCGCCGTGAACTAATTTTGTTAATTCGTATGCAAGGATTTCTTTTGCTTGGTTAAGCTGGCTACCTTCCCAAGCATCCATCTTGTCAATTTCTTCCAATGGAAGGAATGTTAACATACGGATACATTTTAATACATCTGCATCCGCAACGTTTCTACAGTACTGATAAAATTCAAATGGAGATGTCTTCTTTGGACCAAGCCATACTGCACCTGATTGTCTTTTACCCATCTTCTTACCTTCTGAGTTAAGAAGTAATGTAATTGTCATACCACTTCCATCTTTTCCAAGTTTACGACGGATAAGTTCTGTCCCACCAAGCATGTTGCTCCATTGGTCATCCCCACCAAATTGTAAGTTACAGCCGTATTTTTGGAATAATGCATAGAAGTCGTAGCTTTGCATGATCATGTAGTTGAACTCAAGGAAGCTAAGACCTTTTTGCATACGTTGTTTGTAGCATTCTGCTGAAAGCATACGGTTTACGCTGAAGTGTGCACCAACTTCACGTAATACGTCTACATAGTTGAGGTCTAATAACCAGTCAGCATTGTTAACCATTAAAGCTTTACCTTCTGAGAAGTCGATAAATTTGCTCATTTGTTGCTTGAAACATTCACAGTTGTGTTCAATTGTTTCTTTTGTCATCATTTGACGCATGTCACTTCTTCCTGAAGGGTCACCGATCATAGCTGTACCGCCACCGATAAGTGCGATTGGTTTGTTTCCAGCCATTTGAAGACGTTTCATTAAGCAAAGTGCCATGAAATGTCCAACATGAAGGCTGTCTGCTGTTGGGTCAAATCCAATATAAAATGTTGCTTTTCCATTGTTTACTAAATCTTTGATGAGTGCTTCATCTGTTACTTGCGCGATAAGTCCGCGGGCTTGTAATTCTTCATAAATTCCCATTTTTTCTTCTCCTTTTCTGTAATTCATATTGTTTTCAGGACCAAGTTTTTGGAATAAAAAAACCTCGTCCTTTTTCTAAAGGACGAGGATAATCTCGTGTTACCACCTTTTTTCATGTGCAGTTCGCACTACACACCTCAGTAAGTATCTATAAATACTCTGGCACGATAACGTGTGCTACCCCGTTGCAGCCTACTGATTTCTGTTCGGTGCAAAGCTCCAAGATGTATTCGTAATAACGCTCCCTTGCGCCTCTCATCAGCCGGCAGCTTTCTGTAAGTTCACTTTTATTACTACTTGTTCTCTTCATAGCCGTTTCATTTTCTAACGAAATATTAACTGATTCGCACTTTTTTGTCAAGTAAAAATCCCTGCCCACTGGGCGAGGATTCCTATTATAATTTTTCACCTTTTAAGATTACTTCTTTTGTAGTTAAGTCAAAGTTTAATAGCACAACGTTTGCAACTTTACCTAGTGTGATTGAACCATATTTGTCATATAAATTCACACTCTTAGCCGCATTGATCGATGCACATCCAACAGCTGTCTCAAGAGGAATATCCATATCGAAAACTGCTGTTCTTACACAGTCCATCAGGTTTGTACATGAGCCTGCGATTGCACCGTCTGATACGAGTGTTGCAAGTTTACCAACTACCTTAACGTCTTGTCCGCCTAATGTGTAAAGACCATCAGTTAAACCTGTTGCTCGCATACTGTCACTGATCATAACGATACGTTCACCGCCGAACATTTCAAATGTTGCACGAACTGTTGCAGGATGAATGTGAATACCGTCACAGATAAGTTCAACCATAACGTGCTCGCTGTCTCTTGCTGCACCGATCACACCTGGATCTCTGTGTGCAAATGCTGGCATAGCATTATACAAATGTGTCGCATGGCAAGCACCGCGGTCATAACCTTCTTTTGCAATATCATAATTTGCCATAGTATGTGCAAATGATACATTTACTTCGTCTTTGACTGCATCGATAAATTCCATTGCCCCGTCTGTTTCTGGCGCAATGTCTACTAATTTAATAAGACCATTTGCCGCTTTTTGTAAATTTCTATACATTTCTAAACTTGGCACTCTTACATATGTTGCTGATTGAGCACCTTTTTTTGCAGCACTGATAAATGGACCTTCCATATTAATTCCTGCAAGTACAGCTCCTTTTTCATTTTCATAAGCAGCTGCATTGCTCATAATATTTGTGAGTTCTTCTTCCGACAATGTCATTGTTGCTGGAACAATTGTTGTAACACCTTGTGAAGCCTCATATTCTGCAATTGTAGCAATTGCTTCTGGTGTTCCGTCACAGAAGTCCGCTCCTACACATCCATGGAAATGTACATCTACAAGACCAGGAATCGCATAGCAGCCTTCTCCATCGATCACAACATCATCTTCTTCAAATGGTTCTACAAAAACGCCGTCTTTGATATAAATATTACCTTCTTCAAAATATTTGTCTTCTGTAAATATTTGAACATTTTTAATAATCATATTTCTCGCCTCAGTTTATTTTTCTAATTCAGCGTAAGCTGCTGCATCACAAACTACTGTTACGTCTGGGTGCATTTGTAAAATAGATGCTGGCACTTGTGGTGTAACAGGACCTGTAAATGCTTTTTTCACGATACCTGCTTTATCAGCGCCACTAACAACTACAAGGATCTTTCTTGCTGCCATAATTGTTCCGATACCCATTGTATATGCTTGACGTGGAACATCATCAATAGATGCAAAGAATCTCTTGTTTGCTTCGATTGTGCTTTCTTGTAAATCTACGCAGTGTGTCACTTTATCAAATTCATCTGCTGGTTCGTTGAAACCAATGTGTCCATTATGTCCAAGACCTAATAATTGCAAATCAACTCCACCTAAAGATTTGATCAATGCTTCATAGTTGCCACATTCTTCTTCTGCGTCTTCCACTTCACCGTTTGGCACGTGTGTTCTTGCTTTATCAATATTAACATGATTGAAAAGATTGTCGTTCATGAAATAGTAGTAGCTTTGATCGTTTGTTCTTGGTAATCCTCTGTATTCATCTAAGTTCACTGTTGTGATATCAGAAAAATCAATGTCACCTTCTTCACATTTTTTGATCAATTCTTTGTATGTTCCGATTGGTGATGAACCTGTTGCTAAACCTAATACGCTGTTTGGTTTTAAAATCATTTGTGCAGCGATGATATTAGCTGCTTTTCTACTCATTTCACTATAATCTGCTGTCTTAATAATTCTCATTTCAATCGTCTCCTTTTTAGATTAAGATTTATTGCTCATTTGGATATATTATACCACTACATCGCTTTCTTTTCCATAAAAAAATGGACTCTACATAAATGTAGAGCCCATAGTAAACACTAATCTTATACAAGTTCAAGAAGAACTTCCATAGCAGCGTCACCTTTACGTAAACCGATTTTAACGATTCTTGTGTAACCACCGTTACGGTTTTCGTATTTTGGTGCAATTTCGTCGAATAATTTTGCAACCATATCAACTTCTTTAGCGCTTCTCTTTTCACCTTCAACTACTGGGTAGAGAACTTTAAGCATTTCTCTTCTTGCATGTAATCTTGAAGGCATATCTTTCTTGATTGTTTTTTGAACTTCATCATAAACAGTAACTTTTTTACCATCTACAACTTCTTTTACTCTCTTGCCGTTAGCATCTTTACGAGCAACCTTAGCTGTTACTGTAACTGTTTCGAAGTTGTCTTTTTCTTTAACTGCCATAGCAATAAGACCTTCTGCAACTTTGCGGATTTCTTTTGCTTTAGCTTCTGTAGTAACGATTTTACCGTTTGCAAGTAATGCTGTTACTTGGTTTCTGATTAATGCTTTTCTTTGGCTTGATGTTCTGCCAAGTTTTCTGTATTTTGCCATTTTTCTTTTCCTCCATTTGACACGTGGTTATGCTTCTTCGGGCTTACTAGCCATGTGCTCCTATCGCACTCTTCGGGATTACCGATAAGATGGGCACCTAAAGGAATAAATTATTCCTCTCCTTGGCTTAATTCAAGGCCAAGTTCTTTTAATTTAGCTAAAACT
>JAZQMU010000047.1:0-7031 GCA_045543595.1 Faecalimonas sp. | reverse complement strand
TACTTCGGATACCTTGCAGCTGTAAAAGAGCAAAACGGTGCCGCAATGAGCCTTGGACGTACTTCTACATTTATTGATATTTACATCCAACGTGATTTGGAAAATGGTGTTATTACAGAAGAACAAGCACAGGAATACATTGACCACTTCATTATGAAGTTGCGTCTTGTAAAATTTGCTCGTACACCAGAATACAACGCATTGTTCTCAGGTGACCCAACATGGGTAACAGAGTCAATCGGTGGTGTTGGTCTTGATGGACGTCCATTGGTAACAAAGACATCATTCCGTTACTTACACACATTGGATAACCTTGGAACAGCACCAGAACCAAACTTAACAGTACTCTGGTCAACAAGACTTCCAAAAGCATTTAAAGAATACTGTGCTAAGATGTCAATCAAATCATCTTCAATTCAGTATGAAAATGATGATATGATGCGTGAAACACACGGAGACGACTACGCAATCGCATGTTGTGTATCTTCTATGAGAGTTGGTAAGGAGATGCAGTTCTTCGGAGCTCGTGCAAATCTTGCAAAATGTTTATTATACGCAATCAACGGTGGTGTGGATGAGAAATCTAAAGCACAGGTTGGTCCAAGATACCGCGCTGTCGAAGGCGATGTTCTTGATTTTGATGATGTATGGCAGAAATTTGATGACATGATGGAATGGTTAGCAGAACTTTATGTTAATACATTGAACATCATTCACTACATGCATGATAAATATTGCTATGAAAAGATTCAGATGGCTCTTCATGACAGAGAAGTAAAACGTTACTTTGCAACAGGTATCGCTGGTCTTTCAGTAGTAGCTGACTCATTATCAGCAATTAAATTTGCAAAAGTTAAACCAGTTCGTGATGAAGATGGTTTAGTAGTAGATTACGAAGTAGAAGGTGATTTCCCGAAATACGGAAACGATAACGATGATGTAGATGAATTAGCAGTTATGATTGTTCGTTCATTTATGGATAAGATTCGTAAACACCACACATACCGTCACGGTGTTCCGACAATGTCAATTCTTACAATTACTTCAAACGTTGTATATGGTAAGAAGACAGGTAACACACCAGATGGTAGAAAGATGGGCGAACCTTTAGCTCCAGGTGCTAACCCAATGCACAGACGTGATACACATGGTGCTTTAGCTTCACTTGCTTCAGTAGCTAAGATTCCATTCAGACATGCACAAGATGGTATTTCTAACACATTCTCAATCATCCCAGGTGCTCTTGGTAAAGAAGATCAAATCTTCGCTGGAGACTTAGATGTTGACAGAATCGCAGGCGAATGCCCAACATGTGCTGACATTCCAAACATCATGGACAGCATTGACAATGAATAATATAAGGAGGATTTAGTAATGGCAGTTAATCAACAACAAATTGACAACTTAGTTAACATGTTAGATGGTTACGTAGAACAAGGCGGACACCACCTTAACGTTAACGTATTTACAAAAGAAACATTATTAGACGCTCAAAAACATCCAGAAAACTACCCACAATTAACAGTACGTGTTTCTGGTTACGCTGTAAACTTCATCAAACTTACAAAAGAACAACAAGATGATGTTATTTCTCGTACATTCCACGAAGGTATGTAATTTGAAAAGTTTATAAGATTTTTGAAAAGGGGATGGATATTTTCATCCCCTTTTTTTATACTATATGTATAAAGAGTGTGAGGTGAGAATATGGTAAAAGGATATATTCATTCAATCGAAACTTGCGGAACTGTAGACGGACCAGGGCTTCGTTACGTTATTTTCTTACAGGGATGTCCGATGAGATGTCAATATTGCCACAATCCGGATACTTGGGAACCAGGTAAAGGTGACCAGATGACGGTAGAAGAAGTTCTCAGAAGTTTTTATAATAATACAGCTTTTTATCGAAACGGCGGGGTGACAGTTACTGGCGGAGAACCAATGATGCAGATGGATTTTCTGATTGAATTGTTTACCGAACTTCATGATAAAGGCGTTCATACTTGTCTGGATTCTTCTGGAATCATGTTCAGACCAGACAATGCAGCTTTTATGGAAAAGATGGAGAAACTTGCAGCGGTAACAAGTCTTGTTATGCTTGATATTAAGCATATTGATGATGAAAAGCACAGAGATCTTACATCGCATTCCAATAAAAACATATTGGCATTTGCAAGATATTTGGACGAAAAAAATATTCCTGTTTGGATTCGTCATGTTATTGTTCCTGGTATTACTTTGTACAAGGATTATTTGGTGCGCCTTGGGGAATTTATGGGAACATTGAATAATGTGAAGGCACTGGATGTTCTTCCATATCATTCTATGGGGAAAGTAAAATACGAAAACCTTAATATGGATTATCCGCTGAAAGATACAAGGGAGGCAACCAAGGAGGAAGCTGTTGCGGCAAAGAATATTATTTTGGGAGCGTATAAGAAATCCCATAAAGTCGAAAAATAGAAAATGGCTTGTATATTTCATGCAATTGTATTAAAATGATAATACGGTCAGAAGTTATCTGATAATGTCAAAAAAGGAGGATACATAAATGGCACACGTAATTAGTGATGAATGTGTAAGCTGTGGAGCTTGCGCAGCACAATGTCCAGTAGAAGCTATTGCAGAAGGCGATGGAAAATTTGTAATCGATGCAGATACATGTGTAGATTGCGGCGCTTGTGCAGCACAATGTCCAGTAGGAGCTATCTCAGCTGAATAATAAGGATCAAATAAAAAAGAATCTCGCGAGAGATTCTTTTTTTATTTTATACTTTTTTCAATGTAAATGTAAATTCGGTTCCCACACCTTCGGTACTTACAACACTCACGTTTTCGTTATGAGCCTGCATAACTTCTTTTACAATGGCAAGTCCAAGACCAGTTCCCTTTTTATCTTTTCCACGGGATAGATCAGATTTATAAAATCGATCCCAAATCTTACCGATACTTTTTTTAGGGATACCCATTCCATTGTCCTTCACAGAAATATATATTTTTCCATTTCGATCAGTAGTTTCTATAGTGATCGTTGAGTCATCCGGACTGAACTTAATCGCGTTATCGATTAGATTGTATAAAACTTGTTGAATCTTTCCTTTGTCGGCATTGACAAGCAAAGTTTTAGTTGCAAAGATCAAATCGACGGAAATTCTCTTTTGTTTACATGTTCCTTCAAAACTGCGAACAGAGTTTTTGATCGCATCATGGATATCGAAGTTTTCACATTTCAAAAGAAGGTTTCTTGTGTCGAACTCGTTCAACGTTAGCAGATCGCGTGTCAAGTCGGTCAGTCGTTCCGTCTCAAACAGAATGATCTTAAAATAACGTTCCTGCATTTCCAAAGGAATGGTTCCGTCTGCCATGGCTTCGAGGTAACCTTTGATAGAGGTAAGCGGAGAACGGAAATCGTGAGAAACATTTGCAATAAATTGTTTCTGGTAAGTTTCCATGTCTCGAAGCTGGGACGACATATAATTCAAGGATGCGGACAAATATCCAATCTCATCCTGGGTTTTGACAGGGATTTCATAGTCAAGATTTCCGGAAGCATACTGTTTGGCGGCTTCTGTAATCTGCTGTAATGGTCTGTAAACCAAAAATTGTATGGCAAGCAGGAAAACTAGAGATAATACAAAAATAATTGCTAAGGTAATCCATACAGGAACTAGAAGATTGTTACAGCTTGCTTTGATGTATTCATATGGTTTATGAAGCATTAGGTATCCGTTTGTCACAAACCCGTTAGTGATAGGGGTAATGACTGTGATCACGTCATCATTGAAATAGTCATGATAAGTTCCTAACAGATATAATTTTCCCCCTATTTCAGCAGGATTGAAGTTTTCGATTTCAGCAGGAGCACGGCTTTGTCCTGGCAAGGTACAAGAAGTAATAAGGGTCCCATCTCGTTCTACTAACCAGATGTTGGCTTCCATGTAATTGTGAATACCATGAAGCTGCAGGTAGACATCATTCTGTGAAATCTGCTCTTTAAAATAAAGAGGTAAGTAGTCAGACGCTAGTTCTGTGGCTTCTTGATACAGATTTTCCGCAGATTCTTTTTCCAGGCGATTCAGCATCAATTCTCGTGTAAATGAGGAAACACAGAATACACACATGAAACCAAAGACAATATATAAAATAATAAATTTTACGTGCAATGTGCTGCGCATTTATCTCACCTCAAATTTGTAGCCAATACCCCATACGGTACCGAGGCACCATGATTCATGGTCCTTAATTTTTTCGCGGAGTCGTTTGATATGGACATCGACAGTACGCGTATCGCCAATGTATTCGTATCCCCAGATTTGGTCCAAAAGCTGTTCTCTTGTGAACACTTGGTTTGGAGAGGATGCGAGGAAATATAAAAGTTCCAGTTCTTTAGGCGGCATTTCGATATGATTTCCATCCATAGTAACGGAGTAGTTGGAAAGATTGATCGTAATACCAGGATATGAAACAGATTTTGTTTTTGGCGCAGCAGGAGTCTCAGCTTTGGATGGCTGGTAACGTCTCAAGACTGCTTTCACTCGGGCAACCATTTCCTTAGAGTCGAACGGCTTGATGATATAGTCATCTGCGCCAAGTTCTAAACCTAATACTTTATCAAAAACTTCTCCCTTCGCAGAGAGCATGATGATAGGAGTGTTAGATTTTGCACGGATTTCGCGGCACACTTGATAGCCATCAATGCCCGGAAGCATAAGGTCCAACAAAACCAGATTAGGCTGATAGGTGTCAAAAGCATATAATGCTTCTTCCCCGTCGTGCACCATCTTGGTATCGTAACATTCCTTTGTAAGGTACAGGGAAATCAGTTCTGCGATATTTTCATCGTCGTCAACAATTAAGATTTTTTGTTTAGTTACCATATATTTCCCTCCTTATTTGAATTCTACAATTGTTACACCTGCATCGCCCTCACCAAAAGCGCCAAGGCGATATGATTTTACATATTTCAAGCGTTTTAAATAGTTGTGGATGCCTGTGCGAAGGGCACCTGTTCCTTTGCCATGAACAATGCGGACTGGGCTTAAATGTGCAAGGTAAGCATCATCCAAGTATTTGTCCAATTCTGCGAGAGCTTCGTCCACTGTCTTTCCAAGGAGATTGATTTCAGGGCTTACGCTCAGGGATTTTCCCATCTTCATTTTGCTGGTTGAAGTGCGCTGACGTTGCTTTTCGGTCATTGTCATAGGTTCTTCTATGATTTCCAGATCAGAAATGTGAATCTGCGAGCGTAGAATACCCATTTGAATCCACATATTTCCCTTAGCATCAGGGAGAGAACTTACAGTTCCAGTAAGGTTTAAACTGAGAACTTTAACCGATTCTCCGAGACGGAAATCACTAGGCTTATGCTGCTTTCTTGGTTTTTTTAATTCCAACTTGATACTTCCCTGAGTCTTAGACATCTTTTGACGAAGTTTTTCACGTTGTTTTTCCAATTCGGCAGCAGATATATTGTTTTTCTTTGCTTTATTTAATTCTTTGATTGTCTCATCCGCTGTTTCCTTGGCGTCACGAAGAATGGCATTGGCCTTAGCATTGGCATCTGCAATGATCTTTTCTTTTCGTTCTTCCAATTTCTTCTGTTTGTCAGCATATTCGTGTTTCAAGCGTTCGATCTCGCGTTTATATGCTGAAATTTCCGCACGTTCTTTTTCAATCGTACGGCGATTGCTTTCGAGGTCAGATAAGAGATCTTCAAAAGATTCATCTTGATCAGAAAGATGGCTCTTTGCACTTTCAATAATATAATCTGGAAGTCCCAGTTTGCTTGAAATCGCAAAGGCATTACTTTTTCCAGGAATACCAATCAGCAAATGATAGGTTGGACGGAGTGTCTCTACATCAAACTCACAGCAGGCATTTTCGACACCTGGTGTGGAGAGCGCAAACACTTTTAATTCACTGTAGTGAGTCGTAGCCATAGTGCGGATTCCACGTTCGTGAAGATGGGAAAGGATCGCAATCGCAAGGGCAGCACCCTCTGTTGGATCTGTCCCCGCACCGAGTTCGTCAAATAGAACAAGGGAATGTTCATCCACATCTTGTAAGAACGAAACAATGTTTGTCATATGAGAAGAGAAGGTACTGAGACTTTGCTCAATACTTTGTTCATCTCCGATATCAGCATATACACTTTCAAATACAGCCAATTCAGAACGGTCCAAAGCAGGAATATGAAGCCCAGCTTGGCCCATAAGAGTGAAGAGACCGATGGTTTTCAGAGATACCGTTTTTCCCCCTGTATTAGGTCCAGTTACAATGAGGAGGTCAAAGTCATCTCCCAACATAATCGTAATTGGAACTACTTTCTTTTTATCTAAAAGTGGATGGCGTCCTTCACGGATATGAATACGACCTTCCTCGTTGAAGATAGGTTTGCTTGCATTCATAGAAAGCGCAAGAGATCCTTTGGCAAAAATGAAATCCAGTTCACTCAGTACATGATAATTGGTACGGATTTCTTCAATGTATTCAGAAACTTCCACACTGAGTCTTGCCAGGATGACTTGAATTTCTTCCTGCTCTTTTCCATAGAGTTCTTTTAGATCGTTATTTAATTTTACAACTGCCATAGGTTCAATAAATAAAGTGGAACCAGTGGAAGACTGGTCATGGATCATACCATTTACCTGACTGCGGTATTCTGCTTTGACAGGCACGCAGTAGCGGTCTCCACGCATGGTAATGATAGCGTCCTGCAAATAGTTGCGGAGAGAACCATTTACAAGAGAATTTAGTGTGGTGTGTACTTTATCATTGATGGCATCAATGCTTTTTCTGATATGTCTTAAATTGCTGCTGGCATCGTCAGCAATTTCATCTTCGGAAAGGATGCAGCGGCGAATTTCCATGCTAAGTGGAGTGAGTGGTGCGAGTTGCTCAAAATAAACATCCAGGCAATCAGCTAATTCATCTACCGTGTCATGTCTGCCGTAAGCCTTCGCGCGTCCTGCTGTCTCTGCAAGTTTACAGATGTGGAGCAGTTCTGCTGCGCTGAGTGCGGCTCCGATTTC
>JAZQMU010000046.1:0-3410 GCA_045543595.1 Faecalimonas sp. | reverse complement strand
TTACGATAGAAGTACAAGATATGGTGGTTCCAGATGAGGCTGTACATCAAGTGATTGCGGAGGAACTTGCTGAAAATATTGACGAGATGATTAAAATCGATCAGGAAGATTATACAGCCTTAGTCGTTGGACTTGGAAACCGCGATGTGACACCAGATGCCTTAGGACCCAAAGTTGTAGAATCGCTTAACATTACAAGGCATGTTGTCAAAGAATATGGAAAATACGCGATGGGTGTCGACGAAGCACATTCCATCAGTTCCATAGCACCAGGGGTTATGGCGCAGACGGGAATGGAATCATGGGAGATTATAAAAGGAATCGTAGATACCATCAAACCAGATGTCGTGTTTGTGGTGGATGCTTTGGCTGCCAGAAATACGAAACGCTTGAACCGTACGATTCAAATTGCCGACACCGGGATTCATCCTGGCTCGGGTGTGGGCAACCATAGAAACGAGATTAGTAAAGGAACCCTGGGTGTGCCAGTGATCGCTATCGGCGTCCCGACTGTGGTGGATGCTGCGACCATTGTGAGAGATACGGTAGAAAATCTGGTGGCAACGCTGGATACAGAAGATAAATACGAATTTTTGCAGGATGTCATATCACCTCATTTATACGGCATGTTTGTGACACCGAAAGATATAGATGAATCTATAAGAAGAATTGGGGATACCATCGCCATGGGACTCAATCTCTTTTTTGAAAAACAAGTAAATGCATAACAGTAAAAGCAAAAAGCATATAATAGAACGCTGGGAGTGATGCGTTTGAAAAAGCAAGTATTGTATTTGTTGACAGGAATCCTGTTATGCATATTAGGAATAAATAAGATCGTAAATATGTCGGAATACCTCTTTTTTCCGGGAATTATGAAAATCATCGAAGAGGAAGAGATAAGAACTACTTTTGCGAAAGTGGAAGACGGATTGACTTACGAGATGATTCTTCTTGCTCAGGAAAATGATGAACAGGAAATCGAAGAAATAGAGGAACAGGAAGAAACGGAAGCGGTTGTTAATATTTCTATGGATAATTTAGATGACTATGATTATCTCCGTAGTAAATTTTATACAGTAGACAGCACCACAACCATCGGGGAAGACCAGCTTAATATAGAAGATTTGATGAAATACAGTACTAAGATCAATGCCAAAACGGAGGGCCCCAAAGTACTCATTTACCATACCCATGCACAGGAAGCGTTTGCGGATTCTGTGAAAGGAGACTCCAGTACGTCTATTGTTGGCATGGGCGAGTATTTGGCTCAGATACTGAATGAAAAAGGAATAGAAACCATACATCATGACGGAGTTTATGATCTGATTGATGGAAAACTTGATCGAAGCAAAGCATATCAACTGGCGGAAATTAGTGTGCAGGAAATTCTGAACCAGAATCCGACGATTGAAGTGGTAATCGATCTGCATCGAGACGGGATACCGGATGACAAGAGATTGGTAACCACAATCAATGAAAAACCGACGGCTAAAATTATGTTGTTTAACGGGCTTAGCAGGACCAAGAGCAATGGGGATATTTCCTATCTTTATAACCCATATATTGACCAGAATCTTTCCTTTTCTTTTCAGACGCAACTCGTTATGGAAAGTATGTATCCAGGGCTTGCCCGGAAGATTTATCTGAAAGGGTATCGTTATGGATTGCATTTGATGCCAAAATCACTGCTAATCGAGGCTGGAGCACAAAATAATACGGTGAAAGAAATGAAAAATGCGATGGAATTACTTGCAAATGTCCTAGAAGAAGTGTTACTATAAAATGTATGAGAAATTGAACGAAAACACAAGATATAGTAAAAGAGAGGTTTTTAAAGGAATGGCGAAACAAAATACATATGATGCATCCAGTATTGCGGTACTGGAAGGATTAGAGGCGGTTAGAAAAAGACCGGGGATGTATATAGGAAGTGTGTCGACAAAAGGGTTAAATCATCTGGTTTATGAGATTGTGGATAATGCAGTCGATGAACATTTGGCAGGATTCTGTGACACGATCGAAGTATATCTTGAAAAAGATGGGTCTGCGACAGTCATCGATAATGGACGTGGTGTACCAGTTGGTATGCATGCAAAAGGAATTCCAGCTGCACGTGTGGTTTATACAACACTTCACGCAGGTGGAAAATTTGACGACTCTTCTTATAAAACAAGTGGTGGACTCCACGGCGTAGGTTCATCTGTAGTAAATGCCCTCTCTTTATATATGGATGTCAAGATTAGCAGAGAAGGATCGATCCATCATGACCGCTACGAACAGGGAAACCCGGTGGTAGAACTTGCGAACGGATTGCTTCCAATCATTGGCAAGACAAAGAAAACTGGTACGGAAGTTAACTTCTTGCCAGATGATACGATTTTTGAAAAGACAAGATTCAAGGCGGAAGAGATCAAGAGCCGTCTTCACGAGACAGCTTACCTTAACCCAACTTTGACTATTATATTTGAAGACAGACGTGGCGCAGAAGTGGAACGCGTAGAGTTCCATGAACCAGACGGAATTCTTGGATTTATCCGCGATCTCAATAAGAAAGATGAGATTATCCATGAGCCAATTTATTTCAAAGGTTCTGCAGAAGGCATTGAAGTGGAAGCCGTTGTACAGTATGTAAACGAGTTCCATGAAAATGTACTTGGATTCTGTAACAATATCTACAATGCTGAAGGTGGTACACATTTGACTGGTTTCAAAACTACATTTACAACTGTGATGAACCAGTATGCACGCGAGCTCGGCATTTTGAAGGAAAAAGATGCGAACTTTACCGGAGCTGATATCCGTAATGGTATGACAGCTATCGTATCCATCAAGCATCCTGATCCAAGATTTGAAGGTCAGACAAAGACAAAACTGGATAATCCTGATGCGGCAAAGGCCACTAGTAAGGTGACAAACGACGAGATCGTACATTTCTTTGACCGTAATCTGGAAACATTGAAAAAGGTTCTTAGCTGTGCTGAAAAAGCTGCTAAGATTCGTAAGACAGAAGAAAAGGCAAAAACAAACCTTTTAACAAAACAAAAATATTCTTTCGACAGCAATGGAAAACTTGCAAACTGCGAAAGCAAAGATGCCAGCAAGTGCGAGATTTTCATCGTGGAAGGGGATTCTGCGGGTGGCTCAGCAAAGACTGCGAGAAATCGTATGTATCAGGCGATTCTGCCAATCCGTGGTAAGATTTTGAACGTAGAAAAAGCAAGTATCGACAAAGTCCTTGCAAATGCGGAAATCAAGACCATGATCAATGCATTTGGCTGTGGTTTCTCAGAAGGTTATGGGAACGACTTTGATATCACAAAGCTTCGCTATGACAAGATTATCATCATGGCCGATGCCGACGTGGATGGTGCCCACATTTCTACCTTGCTATTGACATTGTTCTATCG
>JAZQMU010000045.1:0-33058 GCA_045543595.1 Faecalimonas sp. | reverse complement strand
ACAGAACGACATGGCTACGATCCGACTTGACCATTTGCCATCTCCAAAAGACCTTCCATAATATGATTGTTCATCCCCGAATTGATCTTTATTCCGCTTAACGACGCATCCGCTACAGAGCACAGCATCATCCTAAACTCGGGATTGGAATAGTCTCTCTTCCAGCCAAATCCACTTGCCACATACAACTCTGCAACCTTGTACATTAGCTTCATGATAAAAGAATAGTCTTTCATTTCCATGACTGTATTTTCCATTGTAAAGTTTCCTTTTTTCAAAGGCGCTTCTTCTATTTTTCTTCCAATCAGTGTTTCCAAATCCGATTTTTCCGGAACCCCCTGTAAGTTGCTATACCACATTGGGGCTTGACGAAGTCTCTCCGAAAAACATTCCGCACCAATTCCCATTTTGACAATATCTGTTTGCAAGCACATTTCTCTACTGTTTCGTCCAACTGCGATTGAATACGTACCAGAAGGAACCTTCCAATTTCCATCCCAAATTGCAAAGCTTCTTTCTGTTAATGCGAAATGTATTTCTTTGCTTTCTCCTGGTTCAAGTTCTACCTTTTCAAAACCTTTCAATTCAAATTCAGGACGGTATATCTCTGAATCTTTTGCACCAATATAGAGCTGCGCAATTTCTTTTCCAACTACCTGTCCAACATTTTTCACAGTACAAGTCACAACATCATTTTCCACCTTCAAATTGGAGTATTCAAACTCCGTGTAAGAAAGCCCATATCCAAATGGAAATCGAACTGCAACATTCGCACTGTTATAATATCGGTATCCTACATAGACAGATTCACGATATTCTGCATTTTTTCTTCCATAGTATGAATCACAAATACAATCCTCTTTTTTCAACGGCCATGTCTCCGCCAATTTTCCTGATGGAGAAATCTTACCAAAAAGCAAATCTGAGATGGCATCACCTGATGCTTCGCCTGAAAGTCCCATATACAAAATAGCTTTTACCTTGTCATACCATGGCAATTCCACAACACTACCGCACATAAGGACTACAACTACATTCTCATTTGCATTGGCTGCCGCCTCGATCATTTTATTGTGACCTTCTGGCATTGCCAATGTATCGCGGTCAAATCCTTCCGATTCATAACTTGTGGTAAGCCCAGCAAATACAACAACCTTACTTGCCTGTTTTGCGGCTTTCTTCACCTCGTCAAGCAACGATTCACTTGTAGTTCCATCTGCCAAACACCCTTTTACATATGGGATGTTTGGACACACATCCATGACAGAAGTTAATTTCCAAGGATTAATGTGACTGCTTCCAGCCCCCTGATATCTCACCTCCTCTGCCATGTGACCAATAAACACAACAGATTCTTTTTGAGATAACGGCAATACGTTCTCATTATTTTTCAAAAGCACTGCGCTTTCTCCCGCAATCTTTCTTGCAAGTTCATAATGTGCTTCCATATTCACAGGTTCTGCTTTTGAAACACTTTCCATCCCTTTATCCACTAATTTCAATATTCTTCTTGCGGTGATGTCAATGTGTTTTTCATCCAACTCTCCATTTTTCACCGCTGAAATCGCTTCTTTTTCCATAAATGCAGAACCTCCTGGCATACAAAGATCACATCCTGCCTCAAATGACTTCATGCGGTTATACATAGCACCCCAGTCGCTCACTACCATACCATCAAATCCCCACTCATTGCGAAGCACATCTGTGAGAAGCATTTTACTCTCCGAACAATGCTCTCCATTAATCTTATTGTAGGCGCACATAACTGTATCCGGTTTCCCGTTCTTCACCGCCTTTTCAAAACCTGCCAGATAAATTTCTCGCATAGCTCTTTCATCCATAATACTGTCAGAAGAAAAACGCTTGTATTCCTGATTATTAAAGGCAAAATGTTTCAAGCTTGTTCCACAACCTGCCTCCTGTGCCCCTTGGATATGAGCTGCAGCTAATTCTCCTGTCAAATATGGATCTTCTGAAAAATACTCAAAGTTTCGTCCGCAAAGAGGACTTCTCTTAATGTTAGCTCCAGGTCCCAGTACAACTCCAACACCATTTGCTAAAGCTTCTTTTCCAATAGCTTTGCCTTCCATTTGTAACAATTCGCGGTTCCAACTGCAGGCTGCAGAAACTGCTGTAGGAAAACAGGTAGCTTGAATAGATTTATTTATTCCCAACATATCAGCGCCTTCTTCCTGCTTTCGAAGTCCGTGAGGTCCATCCGCCATCATGAGTGAAGGCAAATCATGCGATTCCATTTCTTTAGTGTGCCAATAATCTTTTCCACTTCCCAGTGCAATTTTTTCTTCCAAAGACATCTCTTTTAGTATTTTCTCAATATTCATTCCCATTCCCCCCTTCTTAAAAACAATGACCTTTAGCTACTACTATATCCTTCTCTACTTGTTTCCGCACTTCCGCCAGATTCTCAAACTTCATTGTACTACGAATAAATCTATGTACTTCCAGCACAAGTTTCTCGCCATAAATCTCTCTGTCGAAATCCAAAATCAACGCTTCTATCGTCACATACCTAAAATCATCTACTGATGGTCTTGTGCCAATATTGGTCACAGAGACCAAGTTTTCCTCACCTAGGCAAATCTTCGTACAGTATACACCATCATTGGGCTTTTTCTTACAGGCTTCCACTTCTATGTTTGCAGTAGGCATATTCTCCGTCCTGCCCAGTGCTTTTCCGTGAACCACCTTTCCAATCATAATGTATGGATGGCCGCACAAACGATTTACTTCTTCAAAATCAGATTTACCAAACGCCTCTTCAACCAGTTCTGTAGTAATTGCTTTTCCCTCTGCTTTCACAGATGGAACTATTACCAACTCAATTCCCAGTTTTTCAGCAATACCTTTCACCTCTTCTAACTGTTCACAGTTTTCTCCCACAACAACTACTTTTGTCATAAGAATACTTAAAAACTGCTCAACACCAATTTCACCAAAGGAAAGCACCATCTCAACACCAAAAGCTTTCAAAAGATATTCTTTTTCCTCCTCTGTTGTGTAAACTTTTCCTTCCTTCTCAAAGCTTACTACTACAGAAGTAAGTCCTCTCGCTCTGGAAATATCCACCACTGTTTCTGCTATTTTTCTATGTCCTCTGTGCACAAATTCGAACGTTCCAAATGTAACACAGGTATTCTTTATCATCATAAACTTTCTCCATACTCCATTGATTTCTATCTACATTATAGCTTAGGTCTTAGGCAAATACACGCCCTTTTTTGTAACTGTCTATTTTTGTTCATTTTTATTATTTTCTGATAATTAAATTTTTTTAATATTTTTTTCAAAATATATGTTGACATTTTAAGAAAAGTGCGATATTATAACAATAACAAAAGAGAAAACTTTTAAAAACAGGAGGAAGGGTCCCATGAAATAAGGACTAACCAAAAAGATTTAGTAGAAAGAGAGGTTATATAGTGAAACTTAGAGAAATTCATTAAAGAGCCATTCAATTTTAAAGAAAAATTGAATGGCTCTCTTAATTTGTCTTTTTATATTTCTAATTCCAAACCATCATAAGCTGTAATAATGTCATACTCTTCCATCATTTTTGCCAATGTTTCATGGTTGGAATGAAGCGTGTACGCCATATGACTGATGCAAAATTGTGCAATGTATGGTTTTAATGTCTTTTGCATTTCTAATACCATTTCCAGATTATTGTGTTCAAAAATACGGTAATCTCCATCAATATCTCCAATTGTTGCATCCAGTACTGCAAAATCAGGTTTGTGTTCTTGAATCGCACATACCTCATCATACAATAACCATGCACCATCCAATCCATAGAAGATACTCTTTTCACCATCTGAAACAATAAAATGAACAGTATCCATGCAAGTTCCATGATTTCCCCTATACGCACGGATTGTATATCTTCCTACTTTCACTTCGTCCTTATCTTTCAAGTCAATAAAAGTGGCTCCAGCTTCTTCTAATTTTGTCACTGTATTCATATCAAAATGATCATCATGGTTATGCGTATTAATCATATATTTAATCTTTGAAATATCCTTATCAAAATCTTCACACGCACTTATCACCTGTGGACCCGGATCGATCAAAAGCACATCATCAATAAGCAACGAAGATCGTCTTCGGAATTCACTTCCGTCTTTCGGTTTTTCCATACTCCAATCAGCAGCTGCTGTACCTAAAAACAATAATCTCATATCTTCGTTCTCCTTAAATCTTATAAACGTCTTAATAAAGCCTCAGAATTGGTACAATAACGCATATCTCTTTGGTTGGCCATCATCTGTAAAAATTCTTCAAAACGTCCCCAACTGTCATTAATGTCAAACTCATAAGAATGTCCCCAAATATAAAATATCTGGGGACATTCAGACTTCAGTTTTAAAAAGCGTTCTCCCAACTCAAACATTACATCCATCTCTTCATGGTAATATACACTTGGATTGAAAGCGAACAGATTATTTTGTACACCGAATCCATAAGTGGAATTGGTTGTTCGAGCATACTTTATCCCTGTACACTCACGTAACAACCGAATCACGCGTTCATCATAGCACTCTCCGCCACAGGGATATGCCATTCCAACTACTTCATATCCACAAAGTTCACTCAGCTGAACTCTATCATTCTCCGCCTGGCGAACCACTTCCTCATCCTCCTGAATCATCTTCAAATTTGGATGCGACAACGTATGTGCAGCCACTTCATGACCGGCATAAATATATTTCACATCTTCCGGTTTGTTTTTCGAATGGTCAATCCGCACACCGTCTCGAATCAAACTTCCTCTCTGTCCCAACAGATCACTATTGAGATTAAAAGTTGCTTTCATTCCATATTTATTCAAAAGATGAATCAGGCGAATATCCTGTGTTACACCGTCATCAAAACTAAATGTCAAATATTTCATTCTATACTAATTTTTGATATACCTCTTTTAAAGCTGGATATATCTGTCTGAATTTTTGGTATCCTGCCTCGTATTTTTCTACAAGTACCGGATCAGGTTTTGTAGTATCTTTCTTTTTCACGATTGCTGATACAGCTTCTTCTACTGAAGCATATTCACCATTTGCCACTGCTGCTAAGATAGCACCGCCGTAAGCAGGTCCTTCTTCAACTTCTACTGTATCTACTTCTAAATTCATGATATTGGCAACGATCGTTCTCCAAAGCGGACTCTTCGCTCCACCGCCACAGATAGTTGTACGTGTCAATACCACTCCTGAGTTTCTAGCCACCTCTAATGAATCACGAAGTCCATAAACAACACCTTCAAACACTGCCTGAAGCATATCTGCTCTTGCTGTGTCTAATCTCATACCAACGAAAGTTCCTCTTGCCATTGGATCATTGTGTGGTGAACGTTCTCCCATAAGATATGGCAAGAAGTATACATGGTTTTCACCAAGTGACTTAATACCTTTTTGTTCTTCCACAAAATCATCTGTTTTTAAGATTTCTTCCATCCACCATTTATTACAGCTTGCTGCAGAAAGCATGCACCCCATTAAATGATACTTACCATCTGCATGGGCAAAAGAATGAAGCGCATTGAATGCGTCAACACTGTAATTGTCATTAGTAATGAACATTGTTCCGCTGGTTCCTAAAGAAAGATTACATTTTCCTCCGCCTACAGCACCTGTACCAACTGCTGCCGCTGCATTATCACCTGCACCTGCTGCAACGATACATGTTTTAGGAAATCCTAATTCTTCTGCAACGTCTGCTTTTAAAACACCAGTTTTTCCATAGCTCTCGAACAATGTTGGAAGCCATTCTTCTTTCACATGGCAGATTTCAAGCATTTCTTTAGACCAACATTTATTTTCCACGTCGAGAAGTAACATTCCCGAAGCATCTGAGTAATCTGTGCTGAGAACTCCTGTCAATTTATATGCCAAGTAATCTTTTGGAAGCATGAGTTTGCTAATTTTTGCAAAATTTTCTGGTTCGTTATCGTGCACCCATAAAATTTTTGGTGCTGTAAAACCTGCGAATGCAATATTTCCAGTATATTTCGATAAATTCTCTTTTCCAATTACTGTATTCAAATACTCTGTTTCTTTTACAGTTCTTCCATCGTTCCAGAGAATTGCAGGACGAATCACCTCGTCATTTTCATCTAAAATAACAAGTCCGTGCATTTGTCCACCGAAACTAATTCCTCCAATCTCTTCCTTATTGACATCAGCAGCGAGCTCTTTCAAGCCCGCTATTGATTGTTTATACCAGTCCGAAGGATCTTGTTCTGACCAACCTGGATTTGGGAAGGATAATGGATACTCTTTTGATACAATTTTTTCTACAGTACCATCTTCTTTCATAAGAAGAAGTTTTACTGCAGATGTTCCTAAATCAATTCCTATGTAATACATCTTTCCTCCAGTTTATTTGCTATTATGCAAATGGGTTTTCTGTTTTGTATGGTAAGCTCTTTGGTTGATTGTAGTTGATATCTTCTACAGGAACACCAATGTATTTGAATACTTCATATAAAGCTTTGCCGTGGTGACCAAAAGCAACAGCGCCATGGTGTGGATAGTTCTTTTCAATTAACACATGACGGTAGAATCTTCCCATTTCTGGAATAGCAAATACACCGATGCTACCGAATGAACGTGTTGCAACTGGAAGAACTTCTCCTTGTGCGATATATGCACGAAGTTGGCAATCAGCTGTTGATTGTAAACGATAGAAAGTAATTTCGCCTGGTACAATGTCACCTTCCAAAGTTCCGTTAGTAACTTCTTCTGGAAGACTTCTTGCCATAATCTTTTGATTTCTCATTTCGCAAGCAGATAATTTCTTAGAGCTTGTGTTACCGCAATGGAAGCCCATGAAAGTATCTGTTTGTTTATAATCAAATTTGCCTTCAATGCTTTCTTTGTACATATCTTTTGGTACAGAGTTGTTAACATCAAGAAGTGTTACAACATCTTCTGTGATACATGTTCCAATAAATTCACTTAAAGCGCCGTAAATATCAACTTCACATGAAACTGGAATACCTCTTCCTGTAAGACGTCCATTTACATAGCAAGGAACGAATCCAAATTGTGTTTGGAATGCAGGCCAGCATTTTCCAGCGATTGCTACATATTTACGATATCCTTTGTGCGCTTCTACCCAGTCAAGAAGAGTAAGTTCGTATTGAGCTAATTTTTCTAATACTTCTGGTTTCTTATTTCCTGCGCCAAGTTCTGCTGCCATATCTGCTGCAACTTCTGGGATACGTGGATCATTTGCATGTTTGTTGAAGCTTTCAAATAAGTCTAATTCAGAGTTTTCTTCAATTTCTACACCAAGGTTATATAATTGTTTGATTGGTGCGTTACAAGCCAAGAAGTTTAATGGTCTTGGTCCAAAAGAAATAATTTTTAAGTTTTGTAAAGCATAAACTGCTCTTGCAATTGGTAAGAAATCGTGAATCATATCAGCACAATCTTCAGCATCACCTACTGGATACTCAGGGATATATGCACCTACATTGCGAAGTTTTAAGTTATAGCTTGCATTTAACATACCGCAATATGCATCTCCACGACCGTCTAATAAACTGTCTTGTGTTTCTTCTGCTGCTGCAACAAACATTTTTGGTCCATCAAAGTGTTTTGCAAGTAATGTTTCAGAGATTTCTGGTCCAAAGTTTCCAAGATATACACAAAGTGCGTTACATCCAGCTGCTTTAATATCTTCTAAAGCTTGAACCATATGGATTTCGCTTTCTACGATACAAACTGGACATTCATAAATATCTTCTGCATTATATTTTGCAGCATAAGCGTCTACAAGATTTTTTCTTCTGTTTACCGATAAGCTTTCTGGGAAACAGTCACGGCTAACAGCCACGATACCGATTTTCATTTTTGGAATATTGTTCATATTTTTTCCTCTTTCCTTTCATTATTTGTTTTAATATATTTCTTTCATAGGTCTGAGACCTTATTTGAAACTATTTTGTTACGTCTAAATTTTCTCCTTTAAGACCTAAAAATGCACCTGCATCAAGACCTCCTTCTGGATGTCCAATAAGCCATTTGTTCTTTGCAGTGATTAAAGCATCTTCATCATTTTCTACTTTTTTGCCATGTTCGCTATCAAGTGGCATGTTTGTTCCTCTTGGTAAAATAATAGAAACTTGGAAGCCTTCTTCTGATGCCTGACATGGTGCGTAATGTAATGTAGTTGCATAGACTTCTACAGCCATACCTGCTGGTAACAAGAACGCCTCTACATTGGCAGTATCATATGTATAATCCTCTTCTACATCCGCTTCTAACCCTACTAACAAAATGGCATCTGTAGCTGCCACATTGATTTCTGAACTGCGGTGATACTCTAATGCATTAAGTTTTGTGTTGTGTCCGTTGCAGTAACCGATTTGAATTGGCATTTCTCCGTAAAATACTTTTTCAATTTCTTTTGCAACAGGAAGAGTTTCCAATTCTTCTATCGAAGCTTCATAAACAACAGCTTCTGGAATTGGAGTTTCTTTCATTGCTTTCACAAGCGCTGAAAAGTCAACATTGTTAATTACTTTTCCATACTTTCGAAAGCTTTTGCTTGTCACATTATTAATCTTCATGTTTGGTCTCCTTACTTATTTTCTAGTACTCACATTATAACAATTTTTACACATAATTTGAATATAAAATTAAGTAAATTGAGTAATTTTATATCCATTCCTTTAATTGCAGCCACTTTAACAACAAAGACACCCACTGATGAACATGCGGATTATCAGGTGCAGCCCCCATACCATGCGGTCCATGTGGAAATATATGTAATTCTGTGTCCACACCTGCCTGACGCAGAGCAGAAGCATACATTAAACTATTACGCACATCTACACAGTCGTCATCAAAGGTATGCCAAATAAAAGCCGATGGAGTATTCTTTTTTATATGCTGCAGGGGATCAACCTTTTGTTCCTCATCTACACCATGTTCTCCCAATAAGCATTGGAAACTTCCTTCATGTGCATATGAGCAAGAGGACGGAGTACAAATAACCGGATAACACAAGATTTGCGCATCTGGCAAACCATCTTCTTTATCAATATCATCCATATTTTCATAAGGTAATGCATCTGTGAACGTAGAAATAATAGCTGCCAAATGCCCACCTGCTGATGAACCCATTATAGCCACTTTGTCTTTGTCAATTCCATATTTTTCCGCATGTGCACGTACATACCTGACTGCTCTCCTTGCATCTATCAGCGGGAGTGGATAATAATGCGGCGCTACTCGATACTCCAAAACAAACGCATGGATACCGGCTTCCGCCAAAAATTCCGCATAACCTACTCCCTCATAAGGTGTTCTTACAGCATAGCCTCCACCCGGCAGGATAATCACCGCGCCTTTTCCGGCTGGCGATGCCGGTTTGTAATAGCTAAGATATGGCGTTTCTTCGCAAAATCCTGGTGTCTCTTTCCATAATTCTATCATGTGATATACCCTCTTTTAAAATCCATTTTAGGCAAGCTCATCAAATTCAAGTTGTGTCTTCAAATCCTCTGTTCTCATATACTTACGAAAAACGCGTTCTAAAATTTTGTTTGCAAGCCACATATAAATTGCCGGCATGAAAATAACTGCTGGTGCAAACAGAATAAGTGCTAATGCTGTAATTACTGCCAGAACAAACAATATAATCATCCAACCCAGATTAAGCAGCATAATAATCATACTATTTTTCATGATTGCCTTCGTTGTATTATAAAAGCGAGCCAAATACGGAAATACGCATAACCCCCACATCGTAACCAAAAGCATTAATATGACAACAACAAACAGGATGATCAGGGAATTTCCGCCTTCTTTAAGAGATTGGAACATAATATAACAGTCAATTCCTGTTATAACGTAAAATATCAGCATAATCACCCATATAATTGTAGCCTGCTTGAAATTGGTCTTAAAAGCCGAGAAAAATTCTCTTACTAAATAACCTCTTTTTTGGCGTACCACTTTATGGTAAGTGTAATAAAAAGAGGTAGATGATGCACCTAACGTTATTAACGGTAAAGAACATATAAGCCACAACACTCCTAAAATCAAAGCATCCGACATTTTGGACAATCTTGCCATCAGCCTATTTTCCGGATTCAAAAAATTACCCATAATTACTCTCCTTTAAAAAAAGAGAGTGCCCAAGATCACTCTCTTTTTTCAATATTTAATTCAATAATATTATTCACCACTGTTAGCTTTTTCAATGGCTGTATTCCAAGCATTTCTAACAGCTTCTGCTGCTTGTGCTGGTGAATTGTCTTCATCAATTTTGAAGAATACATCATCTGAAATATTAACACCTGGAATCATTTTTGAGTAGTCAATTTTACCATTTTCCATCATTCTTGCAAGAGTCAAATCAACTGATTCGATATCTCTGAATGATTTATAGAAACCATTTAACATTGGGCTGTAGTCTTCATACCCTGGAATTGGTTGTGAATATACATCGTAAGCAAATGCAATTGCCCATGCTTTTTCTGCATCATAACATGCTGGAATAACGTATGGGTTTCCACCTGGAACATTAGTATAATCATCAGCTGCAGGTCCTTTTGGGAAACATACAAAACCGAAATCATCACTCATATCAGACCAGTGCGCATTTGTTGAATATGCGTAACCAGAGATAAATGCTGCTTTACCTGTTTTGAATGCTTGAATCCAATAATCCCAACTTGTTCCTTCTGGTTGTGGCATATCATATGTATTTAACATTCTATATGCCCAGTTGATTGCATCTAATGTTTCATTTGTTTCTAATGCATTGTAGTATTTTCCATTTTCATCCATTCCAATGTATTGACCATTGTTTGAAAATACAGCTGCATCATAGAAATAACCAGTAGAGTTTGTCATAGCGTAACGGTCGATGATACCATCATTGTTTGTATCTGCTTGAACTTTCTTACAAATTTCTTCAAATTTGTCCCATGTCCATTCGCCATTTTCTTGTAAATCATAAAGATCTTGCGCTGTATAACCAGCATCTTCTAATAATCTTACGTTAAAATAAATACCTTGTGATGGTTCAGCTTCTGTAGCTTGCATACCATAAATTGCGCCATCTTTTGAACATAATTTATGAAGTGAAGATGATTGCCATTTTTCTTCTGTGAAATCAAGACAATCTAATGTAGACAAGTCATACATTAATTCACTATTCATAGCTGCTACAAGCGAATCACCTGGATAAAGCATGAATAAGTAGTATTTATCATCTCCACCTGTTGAAGCGTAGTTGATAAAGTCTTCACCTACTGAACCATAGTCAGACATTCCAAGAGCTGTGATTGAAAAATTATAAGTATCTTGTACCCATGCGTAATATTCATCACGAGCTTCTTCAAATTCGTTTGTTGGCTCTTGTGCTTGTCCTGTAGAATACCAGTCACGGATAACAATTACGATACCGCCTAAATCGATTGGGTCACCATTTTCATCTGTAATTACAGTATACCCGTCTTCGTCTTCTGCTGCATCTTGATTATCAGTATTTTCTGATGCTTGATCATCTGATGGTTTTTCATCATTAGAATCGCCACATGCAACAAGAGATACCATCATCGATGCCGCAAGAACAGCTGCAAATAACTTTTTAACAAATCTTCTTTTCATATTTTCCTCCTTTTTTATCATAATTGGGTTCATACGTCTTGGCGCATACCTCTTATGAATCATTAATATATCCAACGATTTGTCTTACATCTTAATACCTGAAGCACTAATACTTTCAACAAATCCTTTTTGAGCAAACAAGTATACGATCAATAATGGAATAATAACCATTAAAGTACCTGTTGCAACAATCATATTCATATAACCTGGCGAGGCACCTGTTGTTCCTCCTAATGCGTAAACAATATATGCATTCAATCTTTCTGCAAGCATTGATAACTCTGTAGAAAGTAATTTAACTGTTCCTAAGAACATTCTTGAATAATACTTATCTGTCCATTGCCATACAAAAGCAAACAAGAAACATGATGTTAAAATTGGTTTCGCATCTGGAAGCATAATTCTTAAAAATGTCTTTAATGTGCCACATCCATCTACATAGGCAGCTTCTTCCAATTCCTTTGGAATATTACGGAAAAATTGTCGAATCATGAATATGTACAACCCGTTCTTCAATCCCATACATCCTGCACTCATCAGATAATATGGTAATACAGAACCTCTTAAGTTAATTGCAGATCCTGTAACAGCTTCGAATATACCAAAAATATCGAAGAATCTAAAGTGCAAGAATAAAGATGTAGAAATAGTTTGTGGTGGAACGATAATTACAAGCATTACACACATAAACCAAAAATTCTTTAATGGGAAATCAAATCGTGCAAACCCATAACCAACAAGTGTACACATTATGATCTGCAGAACCGCAATCGTTAATGAAACAACCGTTGTATTAATCAGTGATGAGCCATAAGACATCAACTCTGCAACTAATCTATAATTCTCTGTTGTAAAGTTCAACGGAATCGATACAACCATCGAATTATATAAATCTTTCTCTTCCATAAAGCTTACAGAAATCTTATTTAAGATTGGTTGTATAATCATAAAACACATACCAAATAACAGAATCGCCAACCCAATCTTAAAACAAATACTTCCTATTGTGCTTTTAAGCAAATGACCTTGAGATTGTCTGTTTCTTTCCCAGAAGTTTACTTTTTGATATTCATTTGTCACTTTTTTATTCATAATAGTAAACCCCCTTAGAAATAATTAACGAACTAATTCCAATAACAACCATTACTACAAGGAAATAACTCCATGCCATAGCTGACGCAATTCCGTATTCAATCTGAACAACCATCACATCGTTTATTTTTTCGATAATTCTACTGTCAGCTCTCATACAATAATCTACAACTGTATAAATCCAGTTTACCAACATCAAAGAACTAATCATTGGGAAAGTAATTTTCCATAAGCTTTCCCATTTTGTACAACCTTCAATTTCAGCTGCTTCATACATACTTGGTGAGATCGTTTGAAGCCCTGAAAGGAAAATAATAATTTGAATTCCCGATGCAATAGCAACATCATAAATACCATCTACAATGTCAAATACAACATTTAAGATTTCTGAACCTATCCCTGTTGTTACCAAGATATCTTGAATCGTTGACGACACACCTGCTTGATTACCTGATTGTTCAATCATATCAGACATACCAGCAAGTAATGCGTTGGAAGAATCCACTCCTAAAATCGCGCCCGAAGACAGAATTACTGGAAGGAAGAAGATCGCTCTTACTAACGCTCTCCCCTTAAACTCCCTATTCAAAATAAGTGCTACAAAAAAGCTGAACACCATAACAGCAAATGCTCGGACTACCATACCACCTAAATCTTCTACTAACATACGAGAAAATTCAGGGTCTACTTGAAATGCATGAAGATAATTTGCAATCTTCACAAAACTATATTTCAAGCCAGAAGCACTTACATCGATTTCGAAGAAACTCATATACAAGGATTGAATCAGAGGTTTTACCATAAACATTAAAAATCCTACAATGAACGGCATTATAAACAAATATCCGGATATTGCCTTACGCCCTTGAAGACCTCTTACTTTCTTCTGTTTTTTCATAATCAAATCCTTTCTAACCACTTAATATCTTACTCTGATTTATTTCGCTACGTAATAATCCTGTGGTAAAATTACTGTTCCATCAGAAATTCTCACTTCATCATCACTGTAATTTACATAAACCTTTGTACCATCTTCATAGCTTGTACATGTAAGATCCTTGGTTATATATTCATGATCGGCCATTTTCTGATTAAATGTATGTCCCAATTCATCGTTGTATCTACTATAGATTTCTACAAGATCATTGTGCCATGCCGAATAATCTGAACCAAAATACTCAGAATACAATGTATTTTGTAATGTAAATGTCGATTCTTTCATCATTGTAAACGATAAACCTGCTCCATACTCCGCTGCATTCAATACAGCAAGTTGAGCATCTTTTGCTAAATTAACAGAATTTCCTGTGTAATTTACTAATCCATGAATTGCCAGTTGATAGAAAGGAACTTGTTTGTCAATAATAGAATATTGTGTGCCTTTTAAATCCATGTTAGTAACAATATCTGCATACAATACAGCATAGTCATTACCGCCATTGAGCATAACATCCATTCCACTATCTACAATACTTTGTAATTTTTCTTGTTGTCCTTTCATAGCCTGCTGTCTGCTTACCAAGTTCTTTTGATAGAAATCTGAAGATAACAAATATCCCACATCATCAAATGAAACTGATGCCTGGTATTCATTGGCATTTTCAACAAGTTTATCCATCATTTTGTAAATAACATCCGCTTTTAAAAGATAAGATTCCGCCGAATTAGTATCTTTTGCGTACGTAATTCTGTTGAAATCGCTTGATTTTGCCATTTCCTTATTTAAGAATTTAGAAGCATCTCTATATGATACAAATCCATCACCCAAATCACTATTAATAGCGTAATTTGTGATACCATTGAAATATACTTTGATATCCTTTTCTGCTGCGTCAGCAACCATATCCTGCAAGTCCGCTTTATTTCCTAACTCTTTTACGAGTTTCACTGAATCAAGCATTTTTTGCTGTACGCCAGCATTCATCCAGCCAGTGAGCTTTACAGACATATTATTCAGACCATCTGCATATAATTCTTGAATCATTTCTTCCGCTTCTTCATATGTTGTCAATTCCAACGGACTTAATGTTGGAACGCCACATATTTGTTTGATTTTGTCTACAGCACCAACAATTTCTAATACAACTGGTGCTTGAGAATCGTCTTTTTCAACCAGATACTCTTTATAAACTTCTTCTAAATAGCCACGGTAGCACTTAGCCATATCTACATAGTCCGCCGAATCAACAAAACGATATCTTTGAACAATGCCTTCTCCCTCAACTGTTCCGTCTTCGTATACGAACATTGCATCATTTGTTTTGTCACCAACGTCATACTCTTCTCTATGTAACACTTTATATACAGCATTTACAGAATTGTAACTGTTATTTCTTCCGCTAATATCAGCTTGTACCGCTGCATATGGAGCTCCGCCTTCTATGATACAAATATAAGAACTACCGTTTGTCGCTGCGCCAAACACATTGAAATTTGTTCTTGTTTCTGTTACAACAGCATCTCTGTCTTGTCCATAGTCCCATCCATACATTTCTGCATAATAAGGATCATGGTTCGTTTTTCCACTGTTGTAATTAATAATTGCTCCGCCGCCTTCAGGCACAAACACAAAGCCTTCATCTGTTGTTCCCGCTGCTCCAAAGTATGGGAGTACACTCAAATCATAAATTGGGTATTCTGCTTTGTATGCAAGATTATCATAAGGAACTTCAACTACAAAATCATCTCCATCCAAACGATAAACTACACTTACGTTGAATACAGGCTTTTCTGATGACTGTACTTTTGTATCTTTTGCCTTGTCTTCTACATATTCGTCATATGTATAACCTTGCTCAGCAAAATACTCTTCCATCTTGCTCTTAAGGTTTTCTGTTGTACCATCACGTAATGCGTAGATTACTTCTGTTTCCATTAAAGGATAACGAGCAATCAAAGCATCTTTTTCTTCTTCATCACTCTTGCTCAAATCATTAATATCGTATTTTTTATAATATTGACCGAGCATCATCTTTGCGCTTCTTGACATTCCGCTTTGATACGCTTCCATACGATCTGCTTCAAGAACAGACGGTATGATGTATTCTTTGTCGATATCACCGATTGAGTAGTCAACACGAATATAATCATCACCTTTTTCCACCGCATATATACTGCCAGCAATACTATATTCGTAGTTATTTAACTGTGTATCAACACCGTTTTGAGTACTATATGTCAAAAGAACCGTAGATTGCAGCTTGTTTTTTTCTGCACCAAGTGACACAACATCCTCTTCAATTCCTTCCGGATTAGATAACCAGACTGCACCACTTTGTTTATCTGTAAGCGAAAAATGTGTTGTTTCTGTATTCATGTTCATCAACCATTTTTCATTCTCTAACGTCAGTTGCTTGTGTTCCCCCTCATACGAATAAACAGGAAAAGCTTCTGCCTCTTCCTCTTTTTCTTCCCATGTGGCAATTACAAAAACACCGATCAGAATCACAACTAATCCGAGAATGGGAGCTATCAGACGTTTCAAATGACCTAATATTTTTTCTTTTTTCATTCTCATTCTCCTCCATCCAGCTACATTCTAAATAGGATTTCTCGAGCCAAAGAAATAAAATATGCTATTCCTTGACTAATCAAGCTGAAGAAAATTAATAAAATAAAAATTTCTACCAACATTGCGAAAATTGTTACTATTGTAAATAGAATAGTCTTGGATATCGTAAATTCGTGTATTTGCATCATCGCTACAATAAACAACATTGCTGCCCAAATAAGAGATAATCCACTTAACACAGTATAAAATGCACCTTCATCAACAGTAACCAGATTACTCAACACAATCAAAGGAATCTGAATAAGAACGTATGGTGTCATTGCATAACAACTAGCCATATATATCTGATCCAAACGACCTTTACCCTCAAATAATGTAGTAAGTGCCCAGTTACCTACACACCACAATGCCAACGGGAAAAGAACACTCGCTAAGTGAATTAACAGGTTCTCTTCTGGCCAGTACACTTCGTTAAACAAAAAGCTTGTATACTGTAATTTGCAGATGTTGGTAAGCAACGTCAAAATCAATATTGTATTTGCAGCTGCGATTGTACCTCTTTTTTCTCTAGTAATATCCCAATATCCATCAATAGGATGAGTTATACAATACACTGCAAACTTCAATGAGTCAAAATATTTTTCATATGTTTCTTTCTTTTTCAATGAAGCTAACATACCTTCCTCCTATCTGCGTTAATCTTGCTTTTTGCGATAAATAAAAATATCTGCTGTATCAATTTCTTCCTTGACACTCTTAACTTTTCCAATAGCCAATGGTACGCACAGAAGCACGAATGCTATTAAGAAAATCCATCCGATATGATCTTCAACCCATTGCTTACGATATTGCTTAAAGGCTTTTGAATAATTATCAGCATCCCATTTCAATTCGAAATAATCCATTGCTTCTCTATATTCACCTTGACGAAGAAGACTTCTGCCAATTCCGATGTACGCCAAATCGTAATTTCCGTTCATGCGCATAACATTTTGCCAGCTTGCAGCAGATTCTTCATATTGCCCATTATCAAATTGATCGATCGCATCGTAGATACATTGTCCATACTCTGTTGGAGTCAGTAATGTTAAACTACTGTCACTTTCGTCCAATACCAAAAGATCATATCCCATATGTCCAACCGCAACAGGCGATTTGAAGTAACCGTTGATATTCCCATTTCCTCCAAATGCAAACAATAAATTGCCCTGATCGTCGTACATGAACAAACGGCATTTGTTCTTATCCAAACCAGCATATACTCCATTATCAAATGCAGTAACGTCTGTTATCAAGGACGGACCGCTGAATTCACCTTGATCTTCATATTGAATGTCACCAATAACCGGGAAATTACCATTCTGTACAAGAATATCGTCCCCCTTAAGATTCAGTTTTCGAATCGGATCAGCACTGCCATCTTCAAGATTTTTCGCTGAAACATTGGATGTACATGTATAGATGAATCCTTCTCCGTCAATATAAAGATTATCGTATTCAGTAGGAACAAATGATTCCATCTGTTCTCTTTGTGCTTGTGTTGCTATACTTTTCCACACATAATCTGCCCAAGAATATGTAACCTTACTTGCTCCAACAAAACCTGAAAATTGGCCATCCACTTCAAATCTGATCAAACCTTTATTGACATTTGTTGCTGTACAATATACACGTCCGGCTGTATCAATAACTATTTTTGATGGTGAAAAGTTTAATGACTGATCAAATGTTGCATCTACCGGTTTTGTAAATGACATCATGTAATTCAGTTCGTTGTCTAACTTTACAATTCTCTCATTCTTTGTATCTGCCACAAAGATATATCCCTCTTCTGATACGGCAACGTCTTTTGGTCCGGAGAATGTATTATTGTCAACATTTCCTTGAAAACTATCAATGATTCGAACTACTTCTATTTTTGTAGAATTCACTCTTTTTAATTCTACAATTCGATTGTTTCCTGTATCACAGATATAGATAAAATCATCGCGTATGCACATTCCGGATGGTTGCAAAAGACCTTTATCCAGTTCTAAATTTGCTGCTGAAAATACATCTACTACTTCATATGCGTTTGGAGAATACTGAATATCTCCCCAATAATCATAATTATATGTATAGCCATCACTCGCTAATGATACTGTAGAAGAGGATAACACAATCACCAGACAACCTAGAACAGCAGTTAAAAGTTTTATTACTCTTTTCATAATCTGTATTCCCCCTCCTTAATCTTTCAAACCAGAACTTGACATTGTTTCCAAAACTCTGCTTTCTGAGAACACAAACAAAAGGATAGGTACGAGCATAACGATTACAGAAACTGCTGCTGCCTCACCAGTTCTAGCTATACCACCGTTTTGAATTTGTTGTAACGAATAAACAAGTGTCTTCTTTTCTTCAGAGAAGATAAATGTAGCAGCTTTATTATTCCATAAACCTTGTACGGAATAAATAATCAATGTCAACCACGCTGGCTTAACATTTGGCATAACAATTCTGGAGAATATCGTCCATTCTTTTGCCCCGTCAATTTTTGCCGCTTCAATCAAGGCTGTCGGGAGTCCTTCCATAAACTGCTTCATAAGGAAAAGTCCCATTGGCGATGCAAAAGCAGGAATGATGATAGCCCAGTATGTGTCGATCCATCCAAGCTTACTGATAATTAAGTAGTTTGGAATTGCTGTAACATATCCACTGAACATCAATGCAACTGTTACAAGTTTGAAGAACGTATTTCCTCCTGGAAATGGATACTTCGCTAATACAAAAGCTGCCATCGATGCTAAGATCAAATGCCCTGCTGTACCTACTGCTGTAATAAATACAGTGTTAAATAAATATCTTGTAAACGCAACCCAGCTTTTTCCCATTGTTACGAATACATCTGAGAAGTTATCCCATGTCGGATTCTGTGCAAAGATTTTAGGTGGGAACATAAACAATTCATCTAATGGTTTTAATGCATTATTTATAGCAAACACCAACGGGAACGCCATAATCAAAGCAATTAAAAACAACATAAAATAAATGAGAATATCCCCGATAACAGAACGGTTGGGTTTTCTTCTTTTTATTAGTTTTCGTTTGTTTTTTACTATATTCTTTTTCACAACTAGGTCCCTACCCTTCTTAATGCACGTTGAATTACTTTATTGCATAAAATCATAATCAAGAATAATATTGTTGCAATTGCTGACGCATAACCCATATCAAATCTTCTATATCCATAGTCGAACAAATGAGTAACTACTGTACGTGCTGCATAATCTGTACTTGGGAAACCACACAATGCCATTGTTACTTCACATACACCAAATGACTGAGTAATTGTCATAACGGCACCGAATAATAACATTGGTTTCATATTTGGAAGTGTAATGTACCAAAGTTCTTGCCAACGGTTACGAACACCATCCATATAACCCGCTTCATATTGAGAGCGGTCTACACCTTGCAAACCTGCAACGAAAGAAAGGAATCCAGTTCCTAAACTCGTCCACAGAACGACTATCATACATATCGGTAACATATAATCTGGGTCAGTAAGCCACAATATCGGCTCACTAATAATACCCATATTCATCAGTATCGCATTTATATAACCGTACGCATCTCCTCTAAATAACATAGCAAAGATTGCAAACGCGTTACCCGCAATGGAAGGTGCGTAGAAAATAATAACAGCAATCGCACGTATCCAAGTAGGTAATTCGTTGATTAACCACGCAAAAAGAAACGCTGCAATATATCCGAGAGGTCCCGTAACAACTGCGATTACAAAAGTGTTCTTAAGCGCAATAAGAAATACATCATCTTGAAGAATCAAATTGATATAGTTCTGAAGACCGATAAATCTAGGTGCTTCAAAAATGTTGTAATACGTAAAACTATAAAAAATCGACGTTACAACAGGTAAAATGTAAAACATTGTAAACAGTATTGCATAAGGTAATAAGAACAAGTAGCATGATTTGTACTTTTGAGCAGATTTGATTGCCACTTTCGTATTATGCTTTCGCAATACAAAATATTTTTGAATATACTCTTTCATCGCTAATTCCTCCTATTCCACTGTCATACCCAATTCTAAACGTTTCTTTGCAATTTCTTCATTAATTGTGATCGTGTAATCCAAGATAGTCTCTCTTGAACTTGAAGCCTCATTAATAACTTTACGCACTGCATTGTTAAGATGCTCTCCTGTATAGTAACCGCCTGGAACTTCACGAACACCTTCTGTTTGTTTCCATTGTTCCATAAGAACTTCGATGTCATCTACGCTCCATGCCAACTGACTGAATGCATTCACATTTGCTGTTGCATATCTTGCTGAAGAACCGAGTAATGATTCTACTTCTCGTCCGAAACGTACTTGAGTATCTGTTTCTGACCACCACTTCATGAATTCCCAGCTTCTTGCTTTGATTTCTTCATCGTCTGTAGCAATCATCATGGATGCTGTTCCTCCAGTAGAATTCGTACGATCAATTATTTGGTTTCCATTTTCATCAAGTTTTTCTGTTCCTGGAATTAGTGTAAAATCCCACAACCCTCTGATTTCAGGTGCGGAAACCATAAGTGTATTGTAAATCGAATAGTTCGCAATTCCTAAAGGCATTTCGCCCGAACGGAAACGGCTTACAAAATCTGCTGATGTAGGAACACCGTAATCTGTAAAGAATCTTGTATAAAGTTCAAAAGCTTCTAAGCCTTCTTCACTATCTACCACTGATTTTGTACCTTCTTCGTTATACAACTCACCATCACATTGATATAACAAACTGTAATACATTGATAAGTCTGATTCTACCGCTGAAGGTAATTTGATTGATAAGTTGTTTCCCTGAATTGTTGGAAGCATTTCAATTAACTCTTGCCATGTATTTGGCACTTCAAGTCCTAATTCCTCCAATACGTCTGTTCTGTAGAACATCACGTTAAATGTCTGTGTTTCTGGAATACCATAAATTCCATCTTCTAAAGTGTAACGTGTATACGCGCTCTTTGTATAATCACTTAATACTTCTTCGTAATCCGCGAACTGAGTGAGATCTTCAGCGGCACCACGAAGCGCATAGTTTACTGGCTGATCTTCTGGTACAGAAAGTACTACATCTGGTCCTTTACCTGCCATAACTGCACTAAGAAGTGCATCTGCTGCTATGATTTCTACGTTGACTTTCACACCTGTCTCTGGTGTAAATTCATCGTCTACCATAGTTTTTAAAATAGTACCTTGGTCACGACCGCTTAAAATCCAAACTGTTACGACGTCATCTGTATCTTCATATACATTACCAACTGCATCGTAATCAACCACAAAAGTAGCTACGAATGATTTTACTTCATGTACTAACTTGTCGATAAAGTTAGCTTCATCTTTTTCAGGTTTTGTATCTGTACTTGAAACTGCGATATAATCAACATCAAGTTTTGATGAACTCATTTCTAAAACAGAAGTTCCGAGTGCAGTAATATTGTCTTTAAATGTAGTAAAGTCTTCTGTTATCTTGTTTGGTGCCTCTACAAAACCTTCCAATTGAATTGCAAGTGTCTGAGCTGTTGCAATCTTGTCTGTTTTTTGTCCTGTGTAAGCTACCATATCATCTACAACTTTAAATAATCTCTTTGCTTCGAGACCCATTTCTTCAATGATCTCTGGGTAAACATCTTCAATGTTGTAATCACGATATTGGTCTGGTGTTGCACCTGTATAAACCAGTAACTTTCTATACATTAAATTCAAGCGGAAGATAGAGTCTTCCAACTCACCCAAAATAGAACCTGCTCCGCCTAATGTTGCTTCTAAGCGCAGCGTATGAGCTCCTTTTTCTAAGTAAATCTTGTATGGTTGTCCGCTTTCGTCAGCAAGCGTCATACAATTCCAATCAGTATCATAACCAAATGAAATTTCTTTTAACTCATCAAAAGGTACAGTTCCGTCAATATAAACCTTTCTCGAAGAAACGCTACCTCTTTCATAGTTTTGTCTACCTTTTACTGTAATATTGTAAAAGCCATCTTCTGGAACATCAAACTCCCATTCAATCCATTGTCCTGAAGAACTCCATTGTTCTCCACCAATTATGTTCAAAATTGTATTTGTAACACTGTATGGATGTGTATTTGGAGAAGATTTATCATATTTAGCATATAAAGATGATTCTGAACGAAGTACTGCATCTTCGCCTTCAATAATCTCTACATGATTAAGTGCAGCTGCATCATCCTGCATATCTGCATTGTCAGCTAAATAATCTTCATATGTATATGATGATTCAACGGCCTTGATTTCAACTTTTCTTAAAACCATAGGTTCGTCTACACCTTCAAGTGTCAATGTATTCTCGCCCTGTTCAAAGTAAAATTGATAAGGTTCTGTAACGTATCCTACTGAATCCATAAAATAGGCTGCTTGCCAATCATATACTTCTTTTTGTGATGGACGTACTTGATTTCCCGCACCATCTACTTGTGGTTCAGAAGCATCTGTCCAAGCTCTTTTGAATAAAATGTTATTTGCTTCGCTGAAAGGTGCTTTACCATTAATATAAACCGAACGCTCAATAGCTACACCTCTTGATTCCATTGGCATATATTCAATATAAATATTGTATAAACCAGCCTTAGGCAAATCAACATTCCAAGTAACTGTGGAATCTGTAGATGTGTAAAGTGCATTTGCTTCACCATTATAATCATTATATAACTCCACACCTTCTCCACTAACATATGTAGATAAATCTACATCGACGCTGTATTCTGGTTTGTCGAAATCTGCATATACATTCATATAATCAGTATATGTTCCTTCTCCAGCCGCACTGTCATTGTTTACACTTAAATCGACACCTGCATACTTCTCACTAAAGTCTTCTGATTTTTTAGGTTTAAGTGCAACTATTGCGACTATAACTGCCAGAACAGCTAATACAATTAATATCTTTCCTGTCGTTTTTTTCATAATACTCTCCGTTTATCATGTAACAATATATTTGATTCTATTGTACATCATCTATGATCTATAAATCTTCTTAGATTCATCTCATATCTTCTCACATTTTGTTTTTTTTGCGAATTACCATATTTTGTAATGTCCACTTAATGCTAAGAAGGCAAAGAGATATAAACAGTTGTCATAATATCTTCTATCGTCCATTCTCATTGGCAACTTCCAGAAAAGCTCGATCCACTCTTTACTGTATTCTGTTTCTGCTGCCAAAACAGATTGAGCGACTGTTGCTGTAATCGCAACCGGATGAAGTACTGGTTCAAAAAGACATGTCCCATCCACTTCATAGATAGGATAGTTTCCTTTTCTTGCATCTTCAATCAAAAATTTTTGAATATTGGCTGCCGCTGCACATTGTCCTGCGTCCACTCCATACCACGCGTAGTCCAAACCAATATTGGCAACTGTTCTATACGAATCACTATAGAACCAGTCGTGTCTGTCTGTTGTCCATGGAAGAGGAGCTGTTCTAGGTGAACCATCAAACTCAGCATATTCAGCTGAGAATCCTGTCACAGGATGACATGATTTCACCAAGTATTCTCGGCTCGCTTCTACTGCTTTTTTCCAGAATTCTCTATCTTCTTCATTTGCCCATTCAGAAAACAGTTCATAAAAATGTGGCAAATGATAAGATGGGTCCGTAAAATCAATTCCAGGAACAAACAAAATCTGATGATTGTCCAGATTCCACATTGGTGTTCCTATTCTTCCATTTTGTCCCTTATGCAAGCAAGCACTTAAGATTTCTCTCGCCTCTCTTGAATACTCGAAGATACCTTCTCCGTCGCCCCATCGATGCGATGCAAAAAACAGAGATAATGCAAAAAATTCTTCACCATCTGGTGCAGGACCATCTGCATTTTTTGTTCCGTCTAATGCACAAGACCAGGCAAAATAACCTTCGTTATAACCTTCGCTCATCCACATATAAGTTTTTGCCCATTTCCACAGACGGTCAAACTCTTCTTTCATATTCAACTGCAAGCAAATCATCATACCGTAAGACATACCTTCTGTTCTTACGTCATTATTTCCAGTATCCACAATATATCCCATATCATCTCCTACTGGATAGTACACCTGCTTATTTTCTCCACCGTAAAAGAAAAAGTGTTTTATTTCTTCCAAACGTTTTTCAACTGCAGCTGGATCAATACCCATTTCCGCAAATACGTTTCTGTATACTCTTTGTTCCAAATTAACCTCCACTACATCTCAAGAATAAGATGTTCTACTTTTTTTCCTGTCAATTCTTCGCTTCTAGCATCAGGTTGCTGACCGCCCACAAATATGTGATAAGTCCCTTTACGAAGTTCTTGTATTCCATCTTTGTTAAAGATCATAAATGACTCTTTGTCCAACGAAATATCCAACTCTTTCTTTTCTCCTGCTGCTAAAGATACTTTCATAATTTTCTTTAACTGTGCGTTTGGCGCATCTTCTCCCGGTGCACCAACATATACTTGAACGGTTTCAATACCATCTCTTTTTCCTACATTTTTCACAGTAGCTCTTAAATGAACCTGTTCATTTTCGTCAAATGAAGAATCTTTTAATTCTGTATTGCTATACTCATATTCTGTATAAGACAGACCATAACCAAATGGATACAACGCTTTGCTCTTCATATAACGATACGTTCTGCCAGTCATTGAATAATCTTCGAATTCTGGCAACTCTTCTGTGGAATAATAGAATGTAACTGGAAGTTTGCCTTCTGGATTTGCTTCACCAAATAAAATATTTGCGATTGCATTTCCGCCTTGCGCTCCTGGATACCAGCATTGTACGATAGCATCCACATTTTCATCTTCCCACGAAATCGCCATTGCACTTCCTGTCATTAAAAGCAAGATAACTGGTTTGCCGCTTTCCTTTGCTGTCTTGATAATTTCATGTTGAAGACCAGGTAATTTCAAACTTGGCTTATCTCCACTGCCATATTCATTACCAGTATCTCCTTCTTCACCTTCAAGCGTTGCATCTAATCCCATAACAACAACCACTACATCACTTGCTTCACAGACGCCACGAACCTCTGACTCCCTGTTATTTGGAGCAGCGAGTTTGCTTGTTCTATCCAGGTAGAGATGACAACCTTCGGAATAAAGAACACGCACATCATCTCCAACATAATCTTGAATTCCTTCCAAAACAGTTGCGTAACGTGATGCTGTTCCTTCATAGTTTCCAACCAACGCAGCTCTGCTGTTTGCATTTGGACCAATAACACCGATAGTCGTAATTTCTTTCTTATTCAAAGGCAAAAGATTCGCTTCGTTTTTCAACAAAACAACGGAACGCTCTGAAACTTTTTTATTTAGCTCACGCATTTCTGGAGAATCTACCGCTGTGTATGGAATCTCATCATATGGATTTGAGCCCTTTTCGTCAAACACTCCCAGTTTCATTCGTGATGTAAATAATCTGATTACTGCTTCATCGAGCTGTTTTTCATCAAGCAGTCCTTCTTCCACCGCTTTTGTTAAATATGCAAACAATGTACCGCAATTCAAATCACAACCATTGTTCATTGCAAGTGCAACAGCATCAACTGGTCCTACCGACACTCCATGACCTTCATAGAAATCCTTAATTGCCCAGCAATCTGAAACCACATGTCCTTCAAATCCCCATTCATCTCTTAAAATATCTTTCAAAAGATATTTGCTTCCACAACATGGTTCCCCATTTGTTCTGTTGTAAGCACCCATAACAGCTTCAACGCCACCCTGTTGAACGCAAGCTTTAAATGCAGGAAGATATGTTTCTCTCATATCTTGCTCAGTGGTAATCGCGTTAAACTCATGACGCAAGCTTTCCGGACCGCTATGAGCGGCAAAGTGCTTTGCACATGCAGCAACTTTCATATAATTTTCATCATGTCCTTGAAGACCTTGTATATATCTTACTCCCAAACGACTTGTAAGATACGGATCTTCCCCAAAAGTCTCATGTCCTCGTCCCCATCTTGGATCACGGAAAATATTGACATTTGGCGCCCAACATGTAATGCCCTTATATATATCTGAATCAGTATACTTTTGCTGCATATTGAACTTAGCCCTTGCTTCTGTTGAAACCGCATCTGCAATTTCTTCTAACAAATCCTCATCAAATGTTGCAGCCAACCCAATTGCTTGTGGAAAAATAGTAGCTGTACCTGCTCTCGCAACCCCGTGCAAAGCTTCATTCCACCAATTGTATTTCTTTATGCCAAGTCGTTCAATTGCTGGCGCTTGATAAAGCGTTTGTGAAACTTTTTCTTCCAAAGTCATCTGACTCACTAACTTGGCAGCTCTTTCGCGATACTCTTTTAATTTTTTCTTGTTCTGTAATAATTCCATATCACGCAATCCTTTATTATAATTTTACACAAAGGGCGCCCATTTATATAATAGAGCGCCCATACTTTATAATGCTATTCAGCTTTTACTTGATTATGAGTAGTAAATTCACCTAATTTAATATCTTTTGCATCACTTAATGTAACTACAACGTTTCTATTGTCCTCACCTACATAAATTACTTTTTGTGTATCAAATGAAGAGAATTCAAGCACTCCACTACCGATAACCTCATCAGTATCAGCATCTTTAATTGTGTATGAGACACTTACCTCTTTAATAAGTGGTTTTGAAAGTACAACTGGGATATAATTTGGTAAAGTTTCAGCGAGAGAAACAGATGCTTCATCTTTAAATGAAACTGTTGCTTTTCCATCATCCAAGAATGGATTTTCTGCATAGAACTCAGCACTTTCATCTCCGATCATCACTTTCAAATCTTCAAAGTTCACTTCCTGTCCGTATAATCCACGATAAGCGCAGTCTTCAGGACTTCCACCTTCAATATAGAATTTGTTTCCATCTGCATACATATCATAGAATGATTCGTATTGAGTGAATTCAAACATCTTTGTATTTTCTCTACCTAAATAGAATGTATTGTTTGTAAGTATTGTACGTGCCCATGTAAGACCAGGACCACCTTGGTTGATTCTGTCTTTGTTATTAGCATCGTAACGAACTTCAACTCCCCATTCAGTAAATAAAGGATTGTCTTTGCTCCAAATAATATTATTGTCAATGATAGTTCCTTCATTGTTACTGAAATGTAAACCACCTTCGATAGAGTTGTTGCGGATTTGGACACTTGAAGGATTAATTTCTGGATAAATTGCATTGTTAGAACTATTATTTGTAAATGAATTTCCTACAATGTCAACATTCCAGTTTGTATTGTCAAACCAAAGATCATGTGTTCTGTTTCCATCAAATTTACAGTTACGAACAATGATGTTCTTAGTAACCATGAATTTCAAACAAGCTGGGTCTGGTGCGTCATAAGCACTCCAAGTAATCTTCCAGTCTGAATCTGTAAATTCACAATTTTCAATTAAAAGATTCATTGTTCTAAATCCAGGACTAAGTGCGCCAGAACCATTGTTATCAAATGTACAACGACGAACAATAATATCTTCTGCTGTTGTAGCCTGAACACCATTTTCAAATTCAAGACTTCTACCAGTTGTGTTGTTAAATTTACAATCTTCAATTAAGACATGTTTACTTAAGCAGAAGTTAACTGCCGAACCAAAAATTTGTGTACCACAATTTGTAAATGTAATACCACGCATTACAAAATAGTTGTTTGAATTTGATCTGAAAAGATTTGCCATCATATCATCTACGAAATTCACACCAACATCTGGAACTTCGACTGTAAACTTGCCAAGCATTTTGTTTGTCATATAATATACTTTTTGACCTTCTTCGTCCAAATAGTATGTATTTACTGTTAACTCTTCTTTTGTAAATACAGGTTTTGTAGGTTCTCCATCTACGTATAACATATCTGTACGATACGCGAAATCATTACCTGTTGAACTATTTCCTTCTGGGAATTCTTCTGGCCATTCATGAACATACACATTTTCTTTTGATGTAGGTTCCCAATTTTCGAGAACTGAAGAACCATTGATGATTACTTCGCCGCCTTCAGCCGCTTCAATGATGATTGGTTCTAATTCTGTTCCGCTTGCATTAAGATTAATACTTGCTTCGCGATATGTACCAGGAGCGATCACAAGACGTGTTCCTTCTTTTTCGATAGATTCGATACCTTTTTTCACTGTTGCAAAAGGTTCTTCTTTTGTTCCTGGATTATTATCATCACCATTTTCTCCGTCAACATAGAGAACCGTTGAGCTTTCTTTCCAATCAGCTGCTGTACGATATACCCACATATCTCTTTCAAAATCTGCTAATGCTTCGATATCTTCTGCAGTTAATGCTTTGTCATAGATCTTGATATCATCTACAATACCTTCAAGATATTGATCATCTGTATTTCCAGCACCGATACGCACTTCATCTAATACTGGCTTAACAGCTGTTTCAAATGTATGTGTTGAATCTAATTTACCTGATTCATAAATCGTAACTGTCTTTGCTTCTGGATTGTATACGATTCCAAGATTAAACCAGCAGTGACCTGGAAGATGGCTGATCCAGTTTTGCGCCTTTTCAGAGAATGTATATTCGTATTGGTAAAAACGGTCGTTCTTAGCCGCAACACTGTCATCTGCATATGAACCGCCAGTATTACCTTCCACTGTAAATACTAATTTAGTACTGTTATCACCTTGGTCTACTTCTTTTGTTTCTGGATCCATTTTAGGAGGAACACCTGTATGCACTAATTTTAATGTTACACGGCCTTCTCCCGCCTTTGTATCCAACAATGTTGTTACTCGTTCTTCATCTGTGTTTTCACGTGTTTGTAAATCTTTAATATTCATCCAGAGGAAGAATGTTAATGCATCTAATTCACCCAAATCAGGTGTCGAAATATATGTGTCTTTTGCTGTTAAATTTAACGAGTTTCCTAATTCAAATCTTCCGTTTACTAATTCAGCACCCGCGTTTGAAGAAAGAATAACATCACCTTCAGCACTACCGTTGTTTTTCAATGAAGCTTCTACATTTTCTGCATCTTCAAACGAAATATCCACGAGCGGAGTTTCTGCCACTTCATGAAAACCGTAGTAAGCATAACCGTCTGCATCGACATTGTTTGATGGTTGGTTACTAGCATTATTACCAGCATTATCTCCACAGCCACTTAAACTAGTACCTAACAACGCTGTAACTAAAAATACAGAGAGAACACGTTTTTTCATATTTTTATTTTTCATTATCCCCGTCCTCCTTTTTAATAGTATTTTTACGTTTCCATGTAATTGCATATACACATGAAGCAATTGCTCCAACTGCTAATACACAACTTACGATAATGATAGGGCTAATTCCATCTTTTCCATTATCACTTGTACCTGGAGTTTCTGGACCATCTACAGGAACTGCAAAATCCAAATTATAATCACCTTCATTTTCTGAAATTCCTTGTCCATATACAGAAAATGACGCAATCTTTGTGATTTGATTAAATGGAATCAAATGAACAGGAATATACAATCTCACAAAACGTGCTTCTACTGGCTCGTCTAATTTGCGGTCTGTTGTTTTCCCTTTTTCAATATCATATGCAGAATCTACTTTTGTAAAGCGATCATTATCAAGACTCACTTGAAGTTCGTATCCTGAAACTGCACCAGCTGGATCCTCAGAGAAGCTCTCAACAACCCAACGGTCAATCATGTAAACACGTCCAAGGTCTACTGTAATCCATTGATCTTCGTTCGATTTCATTGTAGTCCAGTAAGTATCTGAATCACCATCAAATGCATATTTTGCTTCACCGTTCTTGTCATAAAGTGAACAATAAAATGCGCCAGTTGGGCGAGTCGCAGCAATATCTTTTCCTGGTGCAACCGGAGTAGGTATATTTTCAGGAACACTATAATCTGCTGCTGGACCGTCTGAATCACCTGCATTTTCTTGTCCATCTTCCTCATCTGAAGGAACGCTTACTTCAACTCCTGTACCATATAATTCAAATTCTGCAATACGCACTTGATTGTCAGCTATACATGCCTTTCCGTTTTCGCCTGGTAAAAATTCGACCTTAATATATTTAGCATCTATCGGATCGAATGTTACTTCCACTTCAAGTTCTTTTTCTGCGTTATCAACAAGAGCAACTTGTTGCCAGTTAACTGCAGACCAGTCTCCCTCTCCTTTTTGTGTTCCTACTGAAAGCTGATATTTAAGAGGTACATAATCGTATGAGTCAAAGAATATTTTATGAATCATTACCCAACGATTAATTGTGCATACATTCCCCAAGTCAAAGCAAAGCCAGAGTGTTCCATCTGGTCCCGCAATGATATCACCATGTGTTTCAATGTCACCATCAAAGAATTTCTTTGCATTTAAACCTGCGCTGAAATTATTTACTGTGATATTTTCATATCCTCTTAAAATATTCACTGTTCCGTCTGGTGCCGTTACAGGTCTTTCTGTTCCTGGTGTTTCTGCTTCGGGTTCTTCTGCTTCTGGTGTTTCTGCTTCTGGTTCTTCTGTCTCTGGTTCTTCTGCCTCTGGTTCTTCTGCCTCTGGAATTTCAGAACCCGCTTTATAAAGTCCCATTTCAGCTACACGCACTTGATTATCGCCTGTACATGCCATTCCATTTTCACCTGGTAAAAATTCAATCATAACATATCTGGCATCTACTGCATCAAATGTTGCTCCTGTTTCAAGTTCTTTTGCTGCATTATCAATAAGAGCAACCTGCTTCCAATTTACCGTTGACCAGTCCCCTTCTCCCTTTTCAGTTCCTAATGAAAGCTGATATTTAAGAGGTACAAAGTCATCTGTTCCTAACAAAATTTTGTTTGTTACTGTCCAGCGATCAACTGAATATGTTTCACCTAAATCAAGGCAAAGCCAAATTGTACCGTCTGGTCCTGCAATAACATCACCGTGTGTTTCTACATCACCATCAAATAATTTTTTTACATTTAAACCAGCACTGAAATTATTTACTGTAATATTTTCAAACCCTGCTAATACATTAGCATCATCCGCAGCATTAACGACTAACGATTCATTAAAAGCTGATGTGCAAAGCATAAATACAGCTAATAACAGTGCACTTAATCTTTTTCCTGCCTTTTTCATTTATTATCTCCTCAAAAATAAAACATCTTTATTTTTATATGTATGTCATATATGTACTTATGGATACAAAACAAAAACATTAATAAATTATATAAATTAGTCCTCTCACGCTACGCGAGAGGACTAATGTTTTTTGGCAAAATCGATAAGATCTTTTATTTCTTAGTAACTATTCTCTAACTTTCACTTTTCTTGAAGCAACAAGAACAGCGATACCAGCTAACATTACCATGTATACAAGGTAGATTGAATCGCCAGTTTCTTTGATTTCGTCTTTATTTGTATCTTCTGCTGGAGCTTTGTCTGCAGCATCTTCTTTGTCTTCTGCTGGAGCTTTGTCTGCTTCATCTTCTTTGTCTTCTGCTGGAGCTTTATCTTCTTCAGCAGCACCTGCTGTGTAAAGACCCATTTCAGCTACACGTACTTGGTTGTCACCTGTACAAGCCATTCCGCTTTCACCTGGTAAGAATTCAACCATAACATATCTAACATCTACTGCATCGAATGTTGCTTCTGTTTCAAGTTCTTTCGCTGCATTGTCGATAAGAGCTACTTTTGTCCAGTTAACTGTTGACCAGTCTCCTTCACCTTTTTCTGTTCCTACTGAAAGTTGATATTTAAGAGGTACGAATTCGTCTGTTCCAAGTAAAATTTTGTTTGTTACTGTCCAACGATCAACTGTATGTGTTTCACCTAAATCAAGGCAAAGCCAGATTGTTTGATCAGGACCTGCAATAACATCACCGTGTGTTTCTACATCGCCGTCAAATAATTTCTTTACATTTAAACCTGCACTAAAGTTGTTTACTGTAATATCAGAAAAACCAGCTAATACGTTATCACCGCTTGCATAGCTTACTGAAGGTGTTGCAAAAACTGCAACAGCCATCATTACAACAGCTAAGATCATTGAAATAGTTCTACTTCTTTTCATGTTTCTTCTCCTTATTTTTATACCTTAATTATCTTCTTGCTTTTTTCATACCAAAAACTACTGCAACTGCAGCAACCATGATAAGAACATATGTCATTGTGTAAGAAGCATCTCCTGTCTTAGGAGCTTCATCTTTGCTTGCTTCGTCTTTGCTTGCATCGTCTTTGCTTGCATCGTCTTTGCCTGCTTCGTCTTTGCCTGCTTCACCGTTTCCTGTTCCAGCATTACCTGAACCTTCGTTTCCTGAACCTTCATTTCCTGAACCAGCTACTGCTGTATAAAGTCCCATTTCAGCCACACGTGCTTGGTTGTCACCTGTACAAATTCCACCGTCTTCGCCTGCTAAGAATTCAACTAAAATGTATCTAGCATCTACTGCTTCAAATGTTGCTTCTGTTTCAAGAGCTTTTGCTGCGTTATCAATAAGTGCAACTTTTGTCCATTGAACTGTTGCCCAGTCGCCATCTGTCATTTCAGTTGCTACTGAAAGTTCATATTTAAGTGGAACAAAGTCGTATGAATCATCAAAGAAAGTTTTGTTTGTTACTGTCCAACGGTTAACTTTGTATGTTTCACCTAAGTCAATACGAATCCAAACTCTTTGGTCTGTTCCTCCAATAATATCTGCATGCGTAGCATCTTTACCATCAAATAAATTATCAAGGTGCTCACCAGCACTAACATTGTCAGCTGTAAGACCTGTCATACCTGCTAATACGTTTACTGGTACTTGTGGTTCATTATTTGAACCTTCATTTCCTGAACCAGCTACTG
>JAZQMU010000044.1:0-5497 GCA_045543595.1 Faecalimonas sp. | reverse complement strand
CGAGGTAAAAAGAGATGGGAAAATATTACTTGGCAATTGATATTGGGGCTTCTTCAGGACGCCACATTATCGCAGAACTTGTAGATGGAAAGATTCAGTTGCAAGAAATTCATCGTTTCTGGAACGGTATGGAAGAAAACGATGGGTCAAAGTGCTGGGATGTTAACAGACTTTTCAATGAAATCGTGACAGGTATCAAGAAATGTAAAGAAATTGGGAAAATTCCTTCTTACATGGGCATTGATACATGGGCAGTTGACTACGTTTTATTAGATAAAGAAGATAATATCGTAGGAAAGACATATGGATACCGTGATAACCGTACAACGGGTATGGATGAAAAAGTTTATGAAATCATTCCAAAAGAAGAGCTTTACGCTAGAACAGGTATTCAAAAACAAAGCTTTAACACAATTTATCAGCTTATGGCTGTAAAACAAAACAATCCGGAACATTTGGAACAAGCAGAAAGCTTACTTATGCTTCCTGACTACTTCAATTTCTTATTGACAGGTGTTAAGATGACAGAGTATTCAAATGCTTCTAGTACAAACTTATTAAACCCACATACAAAAGAATGGGATTACGAATTGATCGAAAGACTTGGCTATCCAACAAGAATCTTTGACAAAGTTCAAAAACCAGGCGTTCCTGTTGGTCATTTCTCGGCTAAGATTCAAGAAGAAGTGGGATTTGACTGTGAAGTTATCCTTACAGCAACACATGACACAGCATCTGCAGTAGTTGCAGTTCCAACACACGACGACAACGGTATCTACATCAGTTCAGGTACATGGTCGCTTATGGGTGTAGAACTTATGGAAGCAAACTGCTCAATGGAAAGCATGAAAGAAAACTTCACTAACGAAGGTGGATACGATTACCGCTTCCGTTTCATCAAGAACATTATGGGACTTTGGATGATCCAATCAGTTCGTTATGAGTTCCCTGAAGCGTTCCCAGAACAATATCCTGAATTGTTATCATTTGGTGAAATCTGTGGAATGGCAGCAAAAGAAACAATCGAATCAATCGTAGATTGTAACGACGACTGTTTCCTCGCTCCAAAGAGCATGATTCAGGCAGTAAAAGATTTCTGTGCAAATACAAACCAACAAGTACCAGAAACAGTTGGAGAAATTGCATCTGTTATCTATAACAGCTTGGCGAAATGCTATGGAAATACAATTGCTGGGCTTGAAAGTGTAACAGGTAAGAAATTTAATAGAATCCATGTTGTTGGCGGTGGTGCTAACGCAGGCTATTTAAATGAGTTAACAGCAAAAGCTACAGGAAAAACTGTATTAGCTGGACCAACAGAAGCAACAGCTCTTGGAAACCTTGCAGTTCAGATGATGTACGCAGGTGACTTTAAAGACTTAGTGGACGCAAGAACATGCATCCGCAACTCATTCGATATCGTAGTATATGAAAACTAAGAAGTTTTTATAATAAATAGGAGGAAAAAGAAATGACAAGATATGAATCAGCAAAAGAAATCTACGCAAAATATGGTGTGGACGTAGATGCAGCAATCGCAAAATGTAAAGAAATTCCAATCTCTTTACACTGCTGGCAAGGTGATGACGTTATCGGCTTTGACAACGATGGCGGACTTACAGGTGGTATCCAAACAACAGGTAACTACCCAGGAAAAGCAAGAAATGCAGAAGAATTATTAGCAGATATGGACAAAGCTATGAGCTTAATGCCAGGTGCTAAAAAAATCAACGTACATGCTTGTTACCCAATTTTTGAAGATGGTGAATTCGTAGACCGTGATAAATTAGAACCAAAACACTTCGCTAAATGGGTTGAATTTGCAAAAGAAAGAGGAATGGGTCTTGACTTTAACCCAACATTCTTCTCTCATCCAAAGGTAAAAGATGGCTTGACACTTTCTAGCCCAGATGAAGAAACAAGAAAATTCTGGATCGAACATGGTAAAGCTTGTATCCGTATCGCTACATATTTTGCAGAAGAAACAGGTTATCCATGTGTTATGAACATCTGGACAGGTGATGGATTTAAGGATGTTCCAGCTGACCGTATGGGACCAAGAATGCGTTACAAAGAATCTATCGATGCTATTCTTTCTGAACCATACGATTTCAACAAAGTTAAACCATGTGTTGAATCAAAAGTATTTGGTATCGGTGTTGAAGCTTACACATGTGGTTCTGCAGAATTCACATTAAGCTATGCAGCAGCTAACAAAGAAAAATGCTTACCACTTATGGATAATGGTCACTATCATCCAACAGAAGTTGTTTCTGATAAGATTCCTGCGTTGCTTTGCTTCTTCCCAGAAGTGGCTCTCCACGTAACACGTGGTATCCGCTGGGATTCAGACCATGTTGTAATCTTCGATGATGAAACAAAAGAAATTGCTCAAGAAATCGTTCGTTGCGACGCTTTAGACCGCGTTGACATCGCATTAGATTTCTTTGATGCTTCAATCAACCGTATCTCTGCTTGGGTTGTTGGCTTCAGAAGTATGTCAAAAGCTCTTCTTAACGCTTTGTGCACACCAAGTGCTTACTTAAAAGAGTTACAAGATACAAACCAATTCTCACGTAAGATGGCAGTGATGGAAGATTGCAAGACACTTCCATTCGGTGATGTTTGGGCTGAATACTGTGCACAATGTGGTGTGACAGCAGAAGGTTACTATGACGAAATCGAAGCATATGAAAAAGAAGTATTAGCTAAGAGAGCATAATCTCTTTTAGTGCACAATACAAAAAGAGGAATCCTTGAAAAAGGGTTCCTCTTTTATTGTTAAATTTTGACTGTTCTGCCGAATTGACGTTTATTTGGCAATAAAACTTTTAAATTCTTTTGTTGAACGATTCAAAATTAAATAGTCTGGAAAATTCACTTTTTTGATCATTTCTAAAGCGTATTCAAAATTCCCCACATTTTTCTTTCCATGGCTATCACTGGAAAGAACGACTGGATGGTCGTATTTTTTGCTGAGTTCCAAAATCTTACGGACATTATCTTTTGTGTTGCCTCTGTAACCGTCTGGAGAAAGTGAACTGTTGTTTATCTCAAAAACCACACCTAAATGTTTGGCTGCAACTGTGAGCGCTTCGTAATCTACAGGATATTTTGTGTCGTCAGCGTGACCGATAATCTTTACTTTTGGATGCATCATTGCATACACATAAGCAAATGTGTTTTGCTCGATATCGCCTGATTTGATATTTTGCGGATGCATACTGATGATTGCATAATCCAGGGTTTCTAAAATGTCATCTGACAAGTCGACACGTCCTTTGAAATCCAGAATATTGAGTTCGACACCGTTTAAAATCTCGATTCCACAACGTTTTTTAGGCGTGTGGGAGAGTCCTCTAAAATAGGCTACGCGGCCAGAGTGCATAGTGGCAGGACCGTGTTCGGTTACACCGATCATATTCAAATGTTTTGCGGCAGCTTGTTTCGCTAAATCTGTAATCGTATCATGACTTCCGTGGCCACTGGCGATGGAATGCATGTGCGGATCAAATTCAAACATCGATAGTCCTCCTTTTTGCATAATCATACATCATCATTATGCCTAAAGTACCACAAAAAGTCAATAGAAAAACAAGAAAAAACCAACATTGATTAATGGAAATACACATAAAAACAACATCAAAACAACAAAAAACAACGAAGAAATGTGTTGATTTTATTGTTTTGCTAGTGTATAATAAACATATAATTAGGCAAAATAGGATAATTATGAAAAATGAAGAAGGGAGAAAAGGAAAATCATGGGACTTTATACTTACAATAGCGAAAGTATTCCGATGTCAGATCGTATTTCTCGTTTAAAAGATAATTTGTTCGAAAAGATGCCTGAAATTGAATCTGCTAGAGCAATTTTGATCACAGAATCATATAAAGAAACAGAAAACGAACCTATTATTACAAGACGAGCAAAAGCATTTGAACATATATTGGATAACATTCCAATTATTATCCGTGATGAAGAATTGATTGTAGGTAGTACTACAATTGCTCCGAGAGGTTGTCAGACATATCCTGAATTCTCGTTTGAGTGGTTAGAACCAGAGTTCGAGACAGTTGCAACAAGAAGCGCTGACCCATTCTATATTTCAGAGAAGACAAAAGCAGACCTTCGTGAAGTACATAAGTACTGGAAAGGTAAAACAACCAGTGATTTGGCTACTGCTTACATGGCACCAGAAGCTATTAAGGCTATGGAACACAATATCTTCACAGTTGGAAACTATTTCTACAACGGTGTAGGTCATGTAACTGTTCAATATGATAAGGTGCTTGCGATTGGTTACGAAGGAATTATTGCAATTGTTGAAGAAGAACTTGCTAAATGTAATGTTGGCGACGGTGATTATGCAAAACGTGTTCATTTCTATGAAGCGATTATCAGAAGCTGTAAAGCAGTTATCCGTTACGCGCAAAGATACGCAGCTCTCGCAAGAGAAGAAGCGGAAACATGTGGCGATGCTAAGAGAAGAGCAGAGTTACTTTTGATCGCAGAAAACTGTGAAAGAGTTCCTGCAAAAGGAGCTACAAGTTTCTATGAAGCATGTCAGTCATTCTGGTTTGTACAACAATTGTTACAATTAGAATCGAGTGGACATTCGATTTCACCAGGACGTTTTGATCAATACATGTATCCATATTACGCAGCTGATAGAGATGCTGGAAAAATCTCACGTGAGTTTGCTCAAGAATTAATGGATTGTATCTGGATCAAATTAAATGACCTTAACAAATGTCGTGACGCAGCTTCAGCGGAAGGTTTTGCAGGATACAGCTTATTCCAGAACCTTATTGCTGGTGGACAGAACAAAGACGGTGTTGATGTTACAAATGATTTATCATTCATGTGTATTCAAGCATCAATGCATGTAATGCTTCCACAGCCATCGTTCTCGGTTCGTATCTGGAACGGAACACCACACGACTTTATGATTCGTGCAGCTGAACTTGTTCGTACAGGTCTTGGACAACCTGCATATTATAATGATGAAGTTATCATTCCGGCATTAGTAAGCAGAGGACTTTCACTTCAAGATGCAAGAGAATACAACATTATCGGTTGTGTAGAACCACAAGTTCCTGGCAAGACAGAAGGATGGCATGATGCCGCATTCTTCAACATGTGCAGACCACTTGAATTGGTATTCTCGAACGGTGTTGATAAAGGCGAACAGATTAGTATCAGAACAGGTAATGTTGAAGATATGACAACATTCGAAGAGTTCTACGATGCTTATAAAGCGCAGATGAGTTACAACATTTCATTACTCGTTAATGCAGATAACGCCATCGATGTAGCTCATGCTGAAAGATGTCCGCTTCCATTCTTATCATGTATGGTAGATGATTGTATCGGACGCGGAAAGAGTGTTCAAGAAGGTGGAGCGATTTACAACTTTACAGGACCACAGGGATTCGGAGTGGCCAATATAAGTCGGAGGCCAAGCGGTCTTAGGAAGACAAATCCTTGATGCAA
>JAZQMU010000043.1:0-4515 GCA_045543595.1 Faecalimonas sp. | reverse complement strand
ACACTTCCTACGTAGAGCCCTTTTTCTTTAAAAGAGTCCATTAAGCGAAGTACATCACTGTCGTATGTGATTCCCAAGTCTCCACGTACTTTATTTTTTTCAATATCTTTTGCACTGATTACAATTACGATTTCCGCCTGATCAGACAATTGCATCAATAATTTGAGTTTACTGTCTGGAGCAAAACCAGGAAGTACTCTGGCTGCGTGGAAATCATCAAATAATTTTCCGCCAAACTCTAAGTATAGTTTATTGTCAAATTGACTTATTCTTTCGCGAATATGTTCAGACTGCATCTGAAGATATTTTTCATTATCAAATCCTATTCTCATAAGCTTATAACAACTCCTGTAATCGTATAAAATAACTACCTATCTAGTATACTACAAATCATATTAGATTATCTAGTCCCAAGAGTTGGAAATTTTATAAAAGTTTTAGGAAAAGTCAGTTGATTTATAAATCTCCGGTCTATATAATAAATAGAAGTATTAGGAGGAGTAAGATGGATATTAACCAGAATAATAATAAAAATAATAAGAAGAATAATAAAAATAACAGACAAGGCTGGGTAGTTGTTATTATAACGACATTAATAACCACATTTTTGGTCTTTGGTTTGATGGAGTTTGCTGGAAAGGCAACAAATAAAGAAATCGGATATAACGAATTTCTTGCAATGGTTGAAGCTGGAGAAGTAGAAGAGGTAGTGATAGGGCCTGACAAGATTGTGATAAAACCAAATACAAAACCAGAGAATGCGTTACTTCCAACTTTGGAGATTACTTATTATACAGGAATTGTGCAAGATGAAAAACTTGTGGATAGATTGGAAGAAGCTGGTGTGAAATATGGAAGTGAGATTCCAGACACGGCATCGGCAGTATTTTGGAATTTTATGCTTACCGTGGTACTTCCATTTGGTCTTATTTTCTTTTTCATGAATCTTCTTATGAAAAAAATGAGCCGTGGCGGCGGTATGATGGGCATTGGAAAAAGCAATGCAAAGATGTATGTGGAAAAAGAAACTGGAGTTACATTCAAAGATGTGGCTGGTCAGGATGAAGCGAAAGAATCATTGCAGGAAGTGGTGGATTTCCTTCATAATCCGAAGAAATATACAGAGGTTGGAGCAAAACTTCCAAAGGGTGCACTTTTGGTGGGACCTCCGGGAACCGGTAAGACTTTGCTGGCAAAAGCTGTGGCAGGAGAAGCAAAAGTTCCATTTTTCTCAGTATCAGGTTCTGAATTCGTGGAAATGTACGTCGGTGTAGGTGCATCCAGAGTGCGTGATCTGTTTAAGCAAGCGCAATCAATGGCACCTTGTATCATCTTTATCGACGAGATCGATGCGATTGGTAAGAGCCGTGACACAGCACTTGGAAGCAACGACGAAAGAGAACAGACATTGAATCAGATTCTTTCTGAAATGGATGGCTTCAGTACAGAAAAAGGTTTACTTTTATTAGCAGCAACAAACAGACCAGAAGTACTTGACCCAGCACTTTTAAGACCTGGTCGTTTTGATAGAAGAATCATCGTGGATAAACCAGATTTGAAAGGTCGTATCGATGTACTTAAAGTGCATTCGAAAGACGTTCGAATGGACGAAACGGTAGATCTAGAAGCAATTGCCCTTGCAACTTCAGGTGCAGTAGGTTCGGACCTTGCAAATATGATCAATGAAGCTGCAATCAATGCGGTGAAGCATGGACGTAAAGTCGTATCGCAGTCTGATTTATTTGAAGCGGTTGAAGTGGTACTTGTCGGTAAAGAAAAGAAAGACCGCATTATGAAACAGGAAGAGAGACGTATTGTTTCTTATCATGAAGTTGGACATGCGCTTGTAAGCGCTCTTCAAAAAGATTCGGAACCAGTTCAGAAGATTACGATCGTTCCAAGAACAATGGGAGCATTAGGATATGTAATGCAAACTCCAGAGGAAGAAAAATTCCTGAATACAAAGGCTGAGTTAGAAGCAATGCTTGTAGGTCTTTTGGCAGGGCGTGCAGCAGAAGAAATTGTATTTGATACAGTTACAACTGGAGCTTCCAATGATATTGAGCGTGCAACAAAGATTGCCAGAGCTATGGTAACGCAGTACGGTATGTCAGAAAAATTCGGACTTATGGGATTGGAATCAATTCAGCATCGTTATTTAGACGGCAGAGCAGTAATGAACTGCGGCGAAGCAACAGCTTCTGAAATTGACAATGAAGTAATGCAAATATTAAAAACAGCATACGATAAAGCAAAAACACTTCTTTCAGATAATCGTGAAATTCTCGATAAGATTGCAGCATATCTGATTGAGAAAGAAACGATCACAGGAAAAGAATTCATGGAAATCCTTCATGAAGCACAAGGGGGAAATGTCTCAGAAGAAGCCTTATCAGAAGATTGTTTTGAAGAAGAATAGAAATGTCACACCCTTATTATGAAGGGTGTGATTTTTTAGTTAAATATATTTTCTATAAGTGAATTGTTATAGAAGAAATCTATAAGGCTCAGAAAAACTATCAATTAGACTACCATTTAGCATAGTGTTAGAATGAACGGAGAGAATACAAAGGAGGAATTTGATTATGAATATATCAGGTTCAAAGAAAACATTAGCATTAGCAGGTGCTCTTTGTGGTTTAGTTGCTGTTCTTTTAGCAGTAAAAGGAAACCCTGCAAACATGGCAATTTGTATCGCATGTTTTATTCGTGATACAGCAGGTGCGCTTGGAATGCACTCAGCAGCAGTTGTTCAATACGTAAGACCAGAAATTATCGGTATCGTATTAGGCTCATTTATCATCGCAGTTGCAACAAAGGAATACCGTTCAACAGCAGGTTCTTCACCAATGATTCGTTTCATCTTAGGTGTGATCATTATGATCGGTTCTTTAGTATTCCTTGGATGTCCATTACGTATGGTAATCCGTATGTCAGCTGGTGACTTAAATGCATACGTTGCATTAGTTGGTTTCATCTTAGGTATCTTAGCAGGTATCGTAGCGTTAAAGAAAGGCTTCAGCCTTGGACGTTCTTATGAAACAACAGCAGCTACAGGTGCAGTTTTACCAATCATCTGTGCTGGTTTATTAGTAGTTCTTTTAGCAGCTCCACAATTACTTAAATTCAGCGAATCAGGCCCAGGCAGCAAACACGCTCCAATCGCAATCGCTTTAATCGGCGCATTAATCTTTGGTGCATTAGCTCAAAAAGCTAGAATGTGTTTCGCAGGCGGCATCCGTGACGTTGTATTAATGAAAAACTTTGATTTACTTTCAGTAATCGGTGGTTTATTTGTTGTTATGTTAGTATTTAACATTGCAAAAGGAAACTTCGTTCCAGCATTCAACACACCAGGTATCGTAGCTCATTCAGATCATTTATGGAACATCCTTGGTATGTTCGTAGTTGGTTTCGCTGCAACATTAGCAGGTGGATGTCCACTTCGTCAATTAGTATTAGCAGGACAAGGTTCTTCTGATGCTGCTATGACAGTAGTTGGTATGTTCGTTGGTGCAGCTCTTTGCCACAACTTCGGACTTGCTTCAAGTGGTACAGCTACAAACGCTGAAACAGGCGAATTAGTATTAGGTGCAGCTTCTCAAAATGGTAAAGTTGCAGTTATTATCTGTATCGTATTATTAGTTGCAATTTCAGTTGCAGGAATTAAAAGAAAGAAGGCTTAAGATATGTACGAAGTAGATGCAAGAGGATTATCATGTCCACAACCTTTAATGATGACAAATGAAGCTCTTAAATCTCAAAAAGGAGCATTCAAAGTATTAGTAAGTGAACCACATCAAAAAACTAACGTAGAAAAATTTGCAAAAGATAAAGGCAAAAAAGTAACAGTTAGAGAAGTTGGTTCAGAATTCGAACTTATTATTGAATAATACATAAAGGAATCTCGAGGAAATTCGAGATTCCTTTTTTACATATGAAAAGCATTGTGATATGATGAATAAAAGTAGTAGGAAAGGCGGAAACAGGTATGTTTATAATTGAAGAAGAACTAAAAAAACTCCCTGCGAAGCCGGGTGTGTATCTGATGCACGGAGAAAAAGATGAGATTATTTATGTGGGAAAAGCGGTCAGTCTGAAAAACCGAGTAAGGCAGTATTTCCAGACCAGCCGAAATAAAGGGGCTAAGATAGAGCAGATGATAACCCATATCAAGCGCTTTGAATATATTGTGACAGATTCGGAGCTGGAAGCCTTGGTGTTGGAATGTAATCTCATTAAAGAGCATAGACCGAAATATAACACGATGCTGATGGATGACAAAGGTTATCCATTTATTAAAGTGACAGTTCAGGAAGCATATCCGAGAGTTATGCTTGCCAGAATCATGCAGAAAGATAAAGCTAAGTATTTTGGACCTTATACGAGTGCGGGGGCAGTGAAAGATACCATCGAGTTGGTACAGAAACTTTACAATGTCCGCAGCTGCAATCGCAATCTTCCAAAAGACATCGGAAAAGAGAGACCATGTCTGAATTATCATATCAAACAATG
>JAZQMU010000042.1:0-9051 GCA_045543595.1 Faecalimonas sp. | reverse complement strand
TTGCGACATGTTCGTTTCCACATTGCCGCTTACACTGTTGATAATATCAGCCGCACTTGTGAGAATCTGAGGCGAGATCATCTTTCTAATAATAGCTACGATAACGGCCTGTTGATTTTTACCTCTTTGAGTGTCGCCATCTGGAACATTGTAACGTTCTCTCGCAAACAAAAGAGCTTCTTTACCATTAAAATGATTCATTCCTTTTTTAACATAAAGACCACCAAATGATGATGAAAATGCATATTCTGAATACACATCTATTCCACCAAGTTCATCTACGATATCAACGATAGATGTAAAGTTTACTCTTGCATAGAATGGAATCGTTGTTTCATAAAGATTTTCTAACGTAGCGATTGAGGCGTCAACCCCATAAATACCTGCATGCGTCAACTTGTCCTTTTGTCCATTAGACACACCTGGAATTGTAACATAGTAGTCACGAGGTGTTGTAGTAAGAAGAATCTGTCTTGTTTCTGTATTTACAGTTGCAATAATATTAACATCACTTCGACTTGTCTTCTTTATAGAACCATATACATCAATACCACTAAGATAAACGTTAAATGTATTATTATCCACTTTTACGTCTTCTGCCTTGATTGTATTATTGCTTACAAGTTTTTTCTCTATTTCATGTTCATAGATAATTTTTACACTTGCTTCATATCCAGCGATTGCTTCCTCAAGCATTCCTGTATAACCTTCATTATAAATGATTGCTTTTACAGAACCCTCAAACAAAGCTGCTGCTTGTGACTGGATATCCTGGAATTCTACTGTGGAAATTTCACTTTTTAATTCCTTGTTAATGCTATCTACTGCATTTCTGATATCTTCGCCTCCCAGTTGATATTGCACACCGAAAGAATAGTCTTTTGCATCCGCAATTGTTTCAGCTGAATCTTCCGCTAACACGGCTACTACCATATTATCAATCTTGTGTGTTCCACCAACTACCTTGTCAAATGCACCATTTACCACAGCAAGATAATAACTGCCAACCGCCAAGATAATACAAACGATAATACTTGTAATCTTGCCAGGAGTTGCTTTTCCCTTGTGCCTATGCTGTGTAAAGAATACAAACAGCAACAGAAGTAATAAAACACCTACAACAACCATCGTAAATTTAAAAGGTAATAAATTCAAATTAAATAAAATTCCCAAAAATATAACCGATAAAATTGTTTGCAATAAGACAAGCACCACGCCTAATCTCTTTGCTATTCCTTCTGCTTTTTTCTTTTTAGTACTCTTTTTCTCACTTTGAGGAGCAGACTTTGCAGGATTATTCAATTCTTTCATTCTATCTCCTCCGCTTTGAAGCTTACGTTTCTTACTCTTTTGCAATTCTTCAAAAGAATCTTCTCTTTCTTTTTTCATAATTATACTCCATTTATTTAATTACACTATACAACGGGATGATTATAACACATAATTTCTCCAAAAAAAACAAGTTAAGTAATTTTTAATAAAAAAGATTGCGCTCATGCGCAATCTTCCTATCTTTCGCTTCCCCAGAAGAAAAGTGCTACAGTCCCTGGACCTGTGTGGCTACCAATTGTAGTCCCTATATCTGTAATACTAACCTTACCGTTCAATTTTGTAAAGCGACTTTCAATAATATCTGCTACAGCCTTGGCATCTTCTAAGCACGCAGAATGACTCATGAAGCATTTTCCACTGTAATCCAAACCGTCTTCAACACAGTCTTCCATCTTCTTCACCATGGCTTCAATTACTTTACGTTTTGTTCTGACTTTTTGATATGCAACTAATTTTCCTTCTTTATCCACATGCATAAGTGGACAAATATTTAATGCTGACCCTACAAAACCAGAAGCTTTTGAAACTCTTCCGCCTCTTACAAGATATGTAAGATTTGATGTAAAGAACCATGCATGACATTTTAAACGATTTTCCATCAACCATTCGTAAACTTCGTCAATGCTCTTTCCTTCATCTCGCAAGTCTGCCACTTTGTCCATAAGTAATCCAAAGCCTGAAGATGCGTTCAGCGAATCCACTACATAAATTTTTCTGTCCGGATAACGATCTTCCAAAATGTCTTTTGCTACATTTGCTGAATTAAATGTACCAGAAATTCCAGATGAAAGACAAACATGAAGGATATCTTTTCCTTCTTTTAAAAATGCTTCCCAAGATTCTTCATATTCCCCAACACTTACTTGTGAAGTCTTAGTATCAGCACCATCTTCCATCGCTTTATAAAATTCAGCAAAATCCATAGTCTGACCAAGATCATCCAAATAATGTTTTCCATCTAATTCATAATGATAACAAATATATTTAATATCTCTTTCTTCAAAATGTTCTTTCTTTAAATCTGCCGTAGAGCAGCAACTTATAATATAATTACTCACGACGCCCTCCTTAAAATATTAATAACTCACGATGTAGTTTCCATTACTACATTATACCTCTGATATTTTATTTTGTAAAGAAGAAAGCGTTTTCTATTGTTTTTTTCTTTATATTCTTTATAATATAGAAAGAGAAAATTATATTTACAGAGGACATTATGGAATTACTAAAGAAAAATAAGAAAAAAATACTGATTGCCGCCATTGCCCTGTTAGTGTGTATAGCTGCAGCAATTATTACGATCTTCCAATTAAATGAATACTATTTGGAATTAAGTTTACCGGAAGATACTATTACGCTAGAGTATGGCGTGGATCCCGTGCCAGAAATCACTGCGATCTGCAAGGGAACCATTATTAATAAGGAAGGAACTCCTATCGAGACTACAACAGAGGGAGAATTTGACAGTGAAAAAGTTGGTACTTATGAGGTAACTTATAAAGCTGTTTATAAAAAAATGGATCTGTCTGAAAAACGAACATTTGTCGTTCAGGATACAATAGCTCCAGTGATTGATTTGGTTGCTGATCCAGACTATTTCACGAGTCCTATTGCACAATATGTGGAAGAAGGATTTTCTGCTACAGATAATTATGATGGTGATATTACAAATAAAGTAATCCGCACCGAAACAAGAGATACTGTTACATATACAGTTAAAGACTCTTCAGGAAATGAAACTACTGTGGAAAGAACGATTGTTTATAAAGATGTAGTTGCTCCTGAAATCAGTTTGACTGATGGAACAGAAACTGTTTTTAACGTGGGAAGCGATTACAAAGACCCTGGCTTTACAGCAGCGGATGACGTAGACGGAGATATTACTGATAAGGTAGTTGTAGATGGTTCTGTGGATGGACATACAGAAGGTACTTACACTCTTACTTACAAGGTGGCCGACTCTTCTAACAACCCATTTGAGATTCAGCGAAAAGTCACTGTAAAAGACATCAAGGCTCCTGTTATTACGTTAACTGGAGATTCATCTGTTTATCTGCTGATCAATTCTTCTTACGAAGATCCTGGATTTAGTGCATCAGATAACAAAGATGGAGATGTTACTTCCAAAGTCGCAGTCAGCGGTTCGGTTGATACCAGCAAGACTGGACAATATAAAATAACATACTCTGTATCAGACAGTGCTGGAAACACCACTTCTGTAGTCCGCACGATTTCTGTTTACGAAAAACAAGAGGATGTTCCAACTACACCTTCAGGAAAGGTCGTTTATCTCACATTTGACGACGGTCCTTCGAAATACACAGCAAGACTTCTTGATATTTTAGACAAATACGGTGTAAAAGCGACATTCTTTGTAACAAACCAATTCCCATCTTACCAATATATGATTGGGGAAACAGCGCGTCGCGGACACACGATTGCACTTCACACATACAGCCACAAATACGAAAGTGTATACGCAAGCGATGATGCATATTATGCTGATCTTCAGAAAATTCAAGACGTAGTAGTTGCACAGACCGGTTCACCTTCCTACATTATCCGTTTCCCAGGTGGAACTAACAATACCGTAAGTCGTAAACATTCTCCAGGTATTATGACAAGACTTTCGCAAAGCGTTGGTGAACGCGGTTATGTATATACGGACTGGAATGTCAGCAGCGGAGATGCCGGCGGTACAAAGAGTACTTCTGGTGTTGTAAACAACGTGATCAAAGGAATTCAAAAGAAAAATACATCTATTGTACTTCAACACGACATCACAAGTTACAGTGTAGAGGCTGTAGATCAGATTTTATCATGGGGAATCGCAAATGGTTACACATTCCTTCCTATGACAACTGGCTCACCTACCGTTCATTACACACCTGCAAACTAAAATTTCAATAAAAAAATTCACTTCTTAAATTAAGAAGTGAATTTTTTATTTTTGTCTACTATTCTGCTTTTAATTTGTCGAGCATATCCCAGATACCTAACATGTACATGATACCTAAAGCACGGTCATATAAGCCGTAACCTGGACGTACATTACCTGGTTCTTCATCCCAAAGGTGACGACCATGGTCTGGACGTATATATCCTTCATATCCACAATCATGATATGCCTTCACAACATCAAGAATACGTGTATCTCCATCACAATCACGGTGGCTTGCTTCTGAGAAATCACCATTTTCAAAATGTTTTACGTTACGGATGTGTGCAAATGCGATACGGTCACAGTATTTGCGAACAATCGCTGGAACATCGTTATCTGGATTTGCATTTAAACTTCCTGAACATAATGTTAAACAGTTATATGGATTATCAACCATCTTTAAGAAACGATCGATATTTTCATCAGATGTCAATAATCTTGGTAAACCGAAGATATCCCATGGTGGATCGTCCATATGAATAGCCATCTTGATATCACATTCTTCACATACTGGCATAATTGCTTCTAAGAAGTATTTTAAGTTAGCCCAAAGAACTTCTGTAGTAACTGGTTTGTATGCTTCAAATAATTCATCTAATTTAGCCATACGTTCTGGTTCCCATCCTGGGAATGTCATTCCACCTAAATTATTTAAGATGTAATCTGCCATTTCTTTTGGATCATCATGGATACGGCTTGCTTCATAATAAAGAGCTGTAGAACCGTCCCCGATTGGATGGAATAAATCTGTACGTGTCCAGTCAAATACAGGCATGAAATTATAACAAATAACTTTAACGCCAAATTTTGAAAGGTTACGAATTGTCTGGATATAGTTTTCGATATATTTATCGCGAGTTGGTAAACCGATTTTGATATCATCATGTACGTTAACCGATTCTACTACGTCCATGTTGAATCCGTATGGTTCTAATTGTTTTTGCACTTCAGCGATTTCTTCTACTTCCCATACTTCACCAGGCATCTTATTGTGTAACGCCCAAACGATGCTTGTTACACCAGGAATTTGTTTGATATATGAAAGGCTGATCTTATCGTTACCTTCGCCATACCATCTGAAACCCATTTGCATTGGCATAAGAATTCCTCCTTGAATATAATCATATTTATTAGATTATTGCACAAATTTGAACAATTTACAACGTAAACCAAAATTTTACCAAAAATTGTACTAGTTTACTGAATTATAGTCCTATAAAAGTTTGTACTATGATATACTGATTTTAATAATTAGGAGGTATTGATTTTGAAGAATTTTTTATTGATCATAATTGTCTGTTTTGTATTGATGTCAGTTCAAGGTTGTACACAAACCCAAGACTCGGACACTCAGATTTCAGATGAGGAAATTTTGCAAAACCCCGCTCCAGACACTGAACCGATTACAGAACCAGTCTATTCTTACTCTGTTTCTGATATTCAAAATATGAAAGCCTCTTCTCTTCTGACAGAGTCTATGCTTTCCTATGAACTGATTGATCAGCTGTTTTACGCTACCGAGATTACAGACGACATAAGATCAAGAATTTGGAACCTGTCTTATCAGGAAAATGACTATATATCCTTAGACGATCTGTGTTATCTCCGGGTTCTGCACCGTGACTATACCGGACAGATACGAATCGGAGAATTGATCGTAAATCATAAAATCGCGGATGATATTTTAGAAATTATGAAAGAACTTTTTCTAAATGACTATCCGATCGAATTGATGGTGCTTGTTGACGAATACAATGCGGATGATGATGCTTCCATGGCGGCCAACAATACTTCCAGCTTTAATTTTCGTCTAGTCCCAGGGACGGATCATTTGTCAAAACACAGTTATGGCATGGCCATTGATATCAATCCAAGATACAATCCTTATATTGTTACGAGAAATGGAGAAACTATTATCACACCTGAAAATGGAATAGAATACGCTGATCGCGACCAAAGCTTTCCTTATAAGATAGAAGAAACCGATCTATGCGTGAAACTGTTTTTAGAACATGGTTTTACCTGGGGTGGTTCGTGGAGGAACACAAAAGATTATCAACACTTTGAAAAAGAGTGGAAATGAGTTAATACTCACTTCCACTCTCTTTTTTCATTTATATTTCTAGTCACAGAATTCTGCTACGCAGCGTTCATATGCAGCAACAGGATCTTCTGCTGCTGTGATCGGACGGCCTACAACAATATAGTCAGAACCGATTTCTTTTGCTGCAGCAGGTGTCATAACACGTTTTTGATCTCCGATATCTCCGTCAGCAAAACGCACACCTGGTGTGATTGTTAAGAAGTTCTTTCCACAACGATCGTGAACTTTTCCTGCTTCCAATGGAGAACAAACAATACCATCTAAGCCTGCATTTTTAGCAGTTTCAGCATAATGCATAACAACTTCATCAATTGGATGCTTGATCAAAATGTCACGTTCCATAGTTTCTTGATCTGTAGATGTTAATTGAGTAACCGCGATCAATAAAGGACGAGTTCCATCAGGACGAGTAAGTCCTTCCAACGCTCCTTTCATCATAGCTGTTGCACCAGCTGCGTGTAAGTTTGTAATATCCACATCCAAATTAGAAAGAACTGCCATAGCCTTTTTCACTGTATTTGGAATGTCATGAAGTTTTAAATCTAAGAAAATCTTGTGGCCGCGGGCCTTGATTTCTTTTACAATAGATGGACCTTCTGCATAGTATAATTCCATACCAATCTTCACAAATGGTTTACGAGCACATCCTGCAAATTTGTCTAAAAATGCGAATGTCGCTTCAGCAGAAGCAAAGTCACATGCTACAATTACGTCTTTTCCCATTATTATATTCCTCCTAGAGTTTCTGTTTGTACTACATTCTAACACAAAAACTAACTTTTTTACAGTTTATCTGCCAAATCATATATAAGTTTTTCTGTCTTTTCCCAACCAAGACATGGGTCCGTGATTGACTTACCGAAAATATGCTCTCCCATTCCCTGAACTCCATCTTCTATATAGCTTTCAATCATCAATCCCTTTACGAGTTTTTTAATATCAGCATTCTGATTACGACTGTAAACAACATCCTTCGCAATACGAATCTGTTCCAGATATTTCTTACCAGAATTATTATGATTTGTATCTACGATTACAGATGGATTTTTCAAACTAGATCTTTCATATAGCTCTCTTACTCTTAACAGATCTTCATAATGATAATTTGAGACATTTCTTCCTGTAAAGTCAATATAACCCCTTAAAATCGCATGGGCGTATGGATTTCCTTCACTTGTAACTTCCCATCCACGATATAAAAATGTATGGCTTGATTGGGCAGCCGTGATAGAATTTAACATCACATTAAGATCTCCACCTGTTGGATTCTTCATACCAACTGGAGCATCTATTCCACTTGAAGTAAGTCTATGCTGCTGATTTTCAACAGAACGAGCACCCACAGCAACATAAGAAAGCAAATCTGAAAGATAACGATAATTTTCAGGGTACAGCATTTCATCTGCACATGTAAAATCGTAGTCTCGAAGTGCTGCTCTGTGTAATTCCCTGATAGCTACAATCCCCTTATACATATCTGGTTTTCCATCAGGATCTGGTTGATGCAACATTCCTTTATAACCTATTCCCGTTGTTCTAGGCTTGTTTGTATAGATTCGAGGAATAATTATAATTTTGTCCGAAACTTTGTCCTCGATTCTGCGAAGTCTTGAAATATATTCTAATACTGGTTCACTATGATCAGCCGAACAAGGTCCTATTACAAGAATAAATTTATCTGATTTTCCCTCAAACACTGCTCTGATTTCTGCATCGCGTTCTTCTTTTACTTTTATCATACGCTCTGTAAGAGGAAATTCACTTTTTACTTCCTTTGGGATTGGAAGTTTTCTGTGGAAATTCATTGTCATATTTTATACCTCTACTTTCCTTATCGTTTTATTTCTTGTCAAATAATGCTCTTCGCTCTGTGGAATGACGCATCATCTTTCTCATACCATCAATGTCTTCTGTCTCAAGCATATCTTTCAGTTCTTTAAATTTATCTATAAAAAGAGTCATCTGGTTCAAAAGAGCTTCTTTGTTTTCAACAAATAACTCACTCCACATCAGATCATTGATGCGTGCGATACGAGTCAGATCCCTAAAAGAATCCCCTGTAAATTTTTCCATATTTTCTTTATCATTACAGGTCATCAACGTGATCGCAATACAATGAGTCAGCTGAGATAAAAATCCTATCATCTCATCATGTTCTTCTGGAGAAAGTGTAGTCACATTTGAAAATCCAAGAAGTCTTCCAAGCTCCATGCAAGTGCTGATAGCCTCAGGAGAATTTTTTTCTGTTGGAGTGACAATATAATTGGCTCCCACAAACATCTTGTCCGTGCTGTTTTCAACACCTGATACTTCTCTTCCTGCCATTGGATGTGCTGCAATAAACTCCACATCTTCGCGAAGCATATCCTGAATCTTATAAACGATACTGCCTTTCACACCAGTCACGTCCGTGATAAGTGCTCCGCTCTTTAACAGATTTTGATTCTTCTCGATCCACTCCACAAATACATGGGGATACAATGCAAATATTACTAAATCCGCATCGCCAATTATCTTTTCGTCAATTTCGTTATTATCTTTCATTTTGAGTGCACCTATCGGCTTGCACTCAACAAGTGTCATAGGAACTATCGTTTCCTGGCAGAGTACGAGAACATCAAGCGGGGCTTTGCCGACCTGCCCATCCCCGGCCTGTCCGAGATCCCGCTGCTGG
>JAZQMU010000041.1:0-9222 GCA_045543595.1 Faecalimonas sp. | reverse complement strand
ATAAATGTATTCACATCTTTGAATTCACGATAAACAGAAGCGAATCTTACATATGCTACTTCATCCAACTCTTTCAAACTTTCCATAACGATCTCACCGATCACGCTTGTTGGAATCTCTTTTTCTTCACGCTTAAAAATCTCTGTTTCAATCTTTTCAATTGTTTTTTGAATTGCTTCCGTCGGAATTGCTCTCTTATAGCATGCGCGAACCACGCCCGATTCAATTTTTGAGCGATCATACTGTTCACGCGTATTGTCTTTTTTGATTACGAGAAGAGGAATTGTCTCCACTTTTTCGTATGTTGTAAAACGTTTTCCACACTCATCACAACATCTTCTACGACGGATAGAACTTCCGTCTTCTGCTGGTCTTGAATCAATTACTCTAGTATCTGTGTTGCTACAATATGGACATTTCATATCTATTTCCTCCTCTATTTGTTTTCCACTAATTCAGCGATCACAAGAAGTCTTGTGTTTGTATCGCCTGTACATGTGCTCATTGTAATAAGCTTGCTATTTTCATCAATCGTCATACCTTCTCGGAACAACTTTGTTGAACTCTTAATATCATGAAGCGATTGAATAAATGCTTGTCTGTCTTCCACACTAGCATTGTCATATTTTATTAAAATGTGATCATTACTATAGATAACTGCTGCATAAATTTTATATGTCAAACTTTGGTCTTCCGTATAAATCATCACTGTATCATGTGTATCGAAAAACTCTTTATCTCTGAACTTATGCAAATGCTTGAACATGCTTCCATCTTTCATATTATGACCATAAATCAATGTATTAAAATCCGAAAAATCCTTCGTATTTCTATTTTCTGTATAAATCGACCCTGGCAAACCTGCCACATGATCCACTGTATGATCTAAATAATATGCATTGTCCGTTGGATGCTGTAAAATTGGATATTCTATATTTGTATCCTCAATAGAAACCCATGCATAAATATGCTCATTTGTCTCTTTCCAGTGTTTAAAATCAATTGGAATAACTACTTCTTCTGGCTCATCAACTTGTACCTCTGGCACTTCTTCCTCAACATTTTCTACGATTTCTTCCACCGGTGGCTGTATTTCTTGCTCCGGCTCCTTTTCTGATCCGATAACACCTGTGCCATACAATATTCCGACAACACTTCCTGCCAGTAAAATTATTATTAAGCTAATCAAAACTAGTTTTTTTGTATTTTTCTTCATTTATTTCCACCATCACAAAGTCTTCACCAATCTTCTTAATGCAGTCAATCGGAATAATGTATTCGCAACCACTTCCAAATATGCCACAAAACTTTCCGTGTTCTGGTACAACAATTGCTTTTACACATCCATCGCACAGATCAAACAATAAATCATCCGCATATCCCAACCGTTTGCACGTGCAAAGATTGATTATTTCTTTTTCTCGCAATTCACTAAGACGCATCGTATTCTCCTAACAAATATCTATATATTATCATATGCGTCAAAATTTACATCGCTACATTTTATTATACTTGTTTCTGAAAACTCATGCAAGATACTTGTTATTTTTTGAACACTTCGCTATACTGTTTTATAGATTTTCATTGAGAAAGGAGCTCTGTTATGAGTGAAATATATGTAAGTGAAGAACTTTATACAACTGCCCCAACCGACGGTAATCGTTTACCAAAGGAAATGGCAGTCTATGAGTTATTAGATAAGTTAAAAATTCCATATGAAAGAATCGATCATGATGCAGCAGACACTATGGAAGCGTGCGAACTTATCGACCAAAAACTGGGCGTGACTATGTGCAAGAACCTGTTTTTACGCAATCAGCAAAAGACAACTTTCTTCTTACTTCTCATCCCTGGTGACAAAAAATTCATGACAAAAGATTTATCAAAACAACTTGGTATTTCCAGATTATCTTTTGCAGAACCTGAATTTATGGAAAAATACTTGAATATTACTCCTGGTTCTGTAAGTGTACTTGGACTTATGAATGATAAAGACTGGTATGTGGATTTGCTGATCGATAAAGATGTGTTGGATGCTGAATATATCGGCTGCCATCCATGCATAAACACATCAAGTCTTAAAATTAAGACAAGCGATATCATCAAAAAATTCTTAAAACACACTGGACACAGACACACAGTTGTAAGACTATAACAAACAAAAATGCGCGGAAATCCACCAATGTCGTTAAGTTAAGCAATTCAACTGCATAATGATGATATAAATACAGTTTATTTTGTAAACGCAATTTAAACTGTATTTTTTGTCTAAAAACAATGAGCACAAAAACTTCATAATATCAGATATAAGTATGTTAAAATCAATCGTCTACAGGTTTCTTGATTTTTCAACATGTTTCATTTCACGATTTAATCACATATGAAAAGCGTGTCTGAGCAACACGTCCCAAGAGGTTATATATGTCTATTCTTATCTTTTCGGATTCTGGTAAAGTCTAAGCAACTGCGTTCAGTGATGAGATTAAGGATGCGTCTCAAAAACTCGCAAAGCTCAAACAGTTTTCGACGCATCCTCATTTACTGAACTACAGTTGCAAGACTTTAAACAGAATCCTCAAAATGAATAATCCTAGGCATATATAACCTCTTGTGGCGCGTTGTAAGTTCCGCTTGTAATATGTGTAATCAAATTCGTAAATGAAATATGTTAGAAAAATCCGAAACCGAAGCCCCAATTGATTTTAACATACTTATATCTGATATTATGAAGTTTTTGTGCTCATTGTTTTTAGACAAAAAATACAGTTTAAATTGCGTTTACAAAATAAACTGTATTTACATCATCATTATGCAGTTGAATTGCTTAACTTAACGACATTGGTGGAATTCCGCGCATTTTCTTATAGGTTAAGTACATCTTTAATTGTATAGAATCCAGCTGGTTTATCTTTCAAAAATGCTGCACAGTCACAAGCACCTCTTGCAAAGCATTCCCAGTTATATGAGTGATGTGTGATTTCAAGTCTCTCACCCATACCTCCAAAGAATACCGTATGGCTGCTTGGAATATTACCTGCACGAAGTGAATGATAACCAATAGTTCCTGGAACTCTTGGAGACTCTCCTTCTCTTCCGTGAACTTTGATCTCACGCAACTCTTTACCAAGAGCGTGTGCCATCACTTCACCCATTTCCTTTGAAGTTCCGCTTGGCGCATCTTTCTTCCATTGATCATGCATTTCCAAAATCTCAATATCCAATTCTTTGCCGACAGTTTTAGCAACCATCTCAAGCAACTTATTCATCACATTTACAAGTTTTGATGTGTTTGCTGCATAAAGCATCGGAATGAATTCTGCTGCTTTTTCAAACTCTGCAAACTCTTCTGCAGTAAAACCGGTTGTTCCGCAAACAAGAGCCTTTTTGTGTGTAATGGCAAGTTTCACTACTTCCATGGCCATTTCTTTTGTTGAAAAATCAATAATAACGTCACACTGGTCGATCACTGTTTCCAGATCATCTACAATAGGAACGCCAAGATCATATCCTACAGCTGTCACAGCTCCAATATCTTTTCCGATGTAATCTCTTCCTTTTGGAGCTACGCCTGCAACCAGTTCCAGATCATCTCTCTCTGCTGCGATTCTTGTGATCAAGCGTCCCATTTTTCCTCTTGGTCCTACTACGATTAACTTCATAATTCATCCCTCCAATACAAAGCTTATTCTTATAGTAGCCAAAATCATTTGAGACTGTCAATATATTCTTCCAGGCAAATTCCTTTTTCGTGTATTTTCGTTGCTGCTTCTATGCCTACATAGCGATAATGCCAAGGTTCATAACTGATTCCTGTGATGTGAACCTTATCTTCCGGATATCGCTGTATAAATCCATATTTATATGCATTGTTCTCCAACCAATTATATACTTGATGTCCATAGCTATAGATATCTGCATTGATATCTACTGCAATTCCCAACTGATGCTCACTTGTTCCAGGAACTGCAACCCATTTTTCAGCCATGTGCTTTGCTATGAAATCTATTTTTGTTGTTCTTTTGTATTCTTCTATTTTTTCCTGCATGATTTCTTCTTGTTCTTCACAGCTTCGATATCCGTCACGAACGATCATATAGACATCTTCTTCCCTTGCATCATCAAACATTTTCTGCAGATGCGGATATATCTCTTCACTTACATATTCCTCATTTCGAAGTTGTAAAAGATCTACCTCGTAATCTTCAGGAACATAATAATCATCATTTACCAGAATTAAAAATTCTCCATTCGATAAATCTGCCTCTGTTCTTCTTCCCTCCCAAAATATGATAATTCCGCACAGTATCACTGCAAATATAATAAGTTTTAAAAATCGTTTTTTTGCTGTTTTCATAATTTCCTCCCTCTTTGCTTGAAACAGTGTAAAACTGAATCCTTAACAAAGGAGGCAGGAAAATTGGAATTATTTCTTAAAGTTTTTTTAGAAAATCAACAGTTCCTTCTGCAAGACACGAAATATTTTCTTCTCTGCATTTTGTATCAAAAGGTGTATGAATTCTTGCAACGTACATTCCCACAGGAGAATTTCGAAGTGCACATACTCCTACTCCTTTTTTTAAATGCATCTGGTCTGAACCAAACATTAATGTTCTGAGTTTTTCAGTTTTTAATTCTACATCTTTTTGAAAAGCTGTCTGGCTTAGTGCTTCGACAAATAACTGATAAATATCATCACTTTTTGTTTTCTCTTTTGCCAAAACCACTATGTTTTTTCCATCTCCTACGCAATCGAAATTGATGAGCACTTTGTTATCCATAACTTTTTTATACTTACTTTTAAAAAAATCTGATCCTAAAAGTCCTTTTTCTTCATTATCAAAATATACGACACAAACTTTGTCTCGATCTTCAACTGGTAATTTTTCCAAAATTCTGGTAATTGTAATTACACCTGAAGTATTGTCATTTGCTGTATGTTTATTGCGATAACCTATCAACATATAAAATAAAAATATATACAAAAACACAAAATAAAACAGTCCCGCATTGATATTGTTGTTTGTCAGGAGTACGGCAACAAATGTCACAATAAATACGAATGCAAAAATGAGTACCGTTATAGCAACCTGCGATATCACAAATAAAGGTACACTCACTGGCGACATAAAATTAGGAAACGGAAGGACAGAACATGTGTCATAATGTGCGCCCAAAACAACTTTTGATGTTTCCGGATCACCTACCACAATGTTTCTTGATTTCAAGATACCCTTTCCCTTAGTGTCTATTTTGACATCCTGTTCTGCATCATATCCTGCACTTTCCAAACGCTGCTTTATGTATTCAATAAATGCTGTTTTTTCTTTGTTTGATTTTCTTATCTCGTATTTTTTTAATATTTCATCCATATCATGCATCTCCACACATTTTATACTTCCAATATATCACACCAGTTTTTTCCTTTCAATTTAGTTTGGCAAACTTGCCTCCAGGCAAAGAGCGCCATATCCCACCAACGTATTAGGGTATTCTATTATCCCAGGAAAAGGTCTGGCACCCCTCTGAAAATAGGCCTTCACTTTCTCTCCATATAGAAAAGGATCATTTCCTCTTACAATTCCCCATTCCATCATGAGAGCCGCACTTCCAGTTGCAAATGGAGTTGCAAAAGAAGTGCCACTGAATTCTGCAAATGTACCACCTGGAACAGGTGCCAGAATATCCACTCCCGGAGCTACAATGTCGGGTTTCGCGCGCCGTCCCGGTCCCGCTGGACCTCGTCCTGAAAAGTCTGCATAAACCATGGTTCTTGGATCGTAAGCTCCAACCCCAATGGTCTGATACGCAGTCGAAGGTATCGTTAATGTTCGTTCTTCTGTTGGATATAGAAATCCTGTCCCTTCATTTAGAGTCCCCTCACTTGGAAGCCACAGAGAATATTCTCCATTTACAATTCTTCGCGGAGTCAATACAATCTGCCATACACCAGCATCTACAAACACATTTCTCGGCAAAAAATCGATAAATATCTCCTGATCAATGCTAAAAGGACTCGGTTCTCCATAATACAAAAGAATCTGCGTATTGCCCACCAGAAATTGTTGAGAACCCAGTACGTCCTGAATTGGACCCACCGTCACCCCTGAAGGTGTAACCAGCGAAATATCCATTTCATCGTAATAGGCTTTCCATATCTGAACATTGAGACCTGGTGAATTATTCTGAACAGCTAGTTCAATTCTTACCTCTTCAGCTTCCTGCAAAACTCCTGAAACATGTCCAGCACTATTCCCCTCATTCCCTGTTCCTATGCAGATAACACTTTTCCACTGATTTGCAGCCGCCTCAATATATCGTTCTAAAAGAGTTGTTCCATCATGGGACCCATATGTATTTCCAAAACTAATATTCACTGCTACGGGCTGTCGGAATTCAATTGCTTTTCTTATGACATAATCGATTGCCTGCATAAGTTCCGTTGTCCTTGGGAAACCATCCGCCTGAGAAATCCCCAGTTTCACAACCAAGAATTCACTTTCGTATGCCACACCTTGATAATCCTCGGAATTTCCTGCCAGAATTCCTGCAACCGAAGTTCCGTGCCCGGATACATCTCTGCTTCTTATCTGAATTTCACCTCTCAAAGCACGATTGATTTCTTCTTCTGTATATTCCGTTCCAATCAAATATCCTGCTGGCGGTTCTCCCATAATAGTCTGATCCCACAAATATTTAATACGCGTTGTTCCATCTGGATTTCGAAACACCCTGTTTTCAAAATCAATTCCCGAATCTATGATTGCTACTAGAACCCCTCTTCCAGATAGTCCATTTGCTCCACTTTGCACACTCGTTATACAAGAAACCCTTTTTCCATTTTCCACCTGAAAAAACAATCGTTTTGGTTTTTCTACATACTCTATTTCCACGCAGTCCGTCAATTCCGGAATTCTGTCCTCGCGAATCGTAATTATTCCATAACCAGATTGCAATTCTACGACCTGCGCTCCCAATGCTCTCACACAATCTAATGTTCCAGTATATTTCACGATCAAATCCCATTCTCTCAGAATCGGATCATATCCCACATTTAATTCCAAGGACTTATCACGTTCCTCCTCCGAAGCATCTAATGCCAGATTTAATATGTTTTCCAGTTTTTGATCCGTCATTTCACACTCCCCAAAACATTGTAAAATATTTTTCCATATGTTAAGATTATGCATATGCGACAAAAGAAATGAGGTTAGACAGAATGAATAAAAAAGAAGTCTTAGAAATCCGCAAACAATACAAACCTGAAGAATGTTCCATCACAAGAATTTGCGGTTGTTATGTCAATGGTAATAAAGAAATCGTAGCCCAATCCAAAGATGCTTTCTTATCTCTCCCTGATGAAGAGATTTTTAAATACTTAACAATATTCAAACAAACGCTTTCCGGAACAATTGGGAAAAATCTTATTAACATGGAATTTCCATTAGCTCAGGAAATGCCTGGAGGAACGCAAGAGTTCTTACTCCAACTCCGAAACAGTAAACTGCAAGATGACAATTTAATAGATGAATTCTATAGAGAAATCATAGAAAACTACAACTACGGAGAAAACTATTACATAATCCTGATTCACGTTGCCTACGATATTCCTGGTAAAGCAACAGACGGCAGCGAAATGTTTGATGCGTCAGACGAAGTATACGAATACCTTCTCTGCAGTATTTGTCCCGTACACTTATCTAAAGAGGGACTTTGCTACAATCCTGAGACAAATCAAATTGAAAACCGTATCCGCGACTGGCTTATCGAACCACCTGTAAAGGGATTCCTTTTCCCAACTTTTGATGACCGCAGTACAAATATTCATGGTGTACTATATTTTTCAAAACAATCTGAAGATTTACAGCCAGAATTTATTGAAAATGCATTAGGTTGTACTTTCCCTATGTCAGCAGGGAGTCAGAAAAGCACATTCCAGGCTGTTGTGGCCAATACACTCGGTGAGGACTGCGAATACGAAGTAATCAGAAATATTCACGATACTTTAAATGAGATTATTGAAGAAGCAAAGGAAGCACCAGAACCTCCAGTTCTGACCAAACCAGAAATGAAACGTATCCTTGCAAATAGTGGTGCTACTGAAGAAAGTATCGAAAGCTTCGATGCAAACTTTGACCACATTGCAGGTGAAAATGCAGAGTTCCTCATTACAAATATTGCAGAAACTCGTAAATTCAGCATTCAGACTCCTGACGTTGTCGTAAAGGTTAACCCAGAACGTGCGGATCTTGTAGAAACCAAAATGATTGACGGTAAACAATGTCTGGTTATCGAAATCAATGACCAGGTTGAAGTAAATGGCGTACCTATTCGCACAATTCCAAATAATAATGATTAACAAAAAAACACTGACACATATCATTCCTGTGTCAGTGTTTTCTTATTTTTAATTAAAACCAAAAATTCTGTTTGCGATTGTATATGCCAAAGATGAAACTTTTCTTCCTGGTTTTCCTGGTAAATGCATTGTCTGTCCTAATATACCATAACGAATCTTACGGTACACTTTTGGGTCTTTTTCATTCAAATATGCCCATAATTCTTTTTTCTTTTCCAGATTCTCAGGATTCTTTGAACGTATCGCAATAATAGAAGATACTGTCATCATAATTGCAAGATAATTAGTCATGTAAGCACGAAGTCTTTTATTTGAAATCTTATTCATCTGATACATATCAATCATTGTTTTTGTAACAAATAACTGTTGATCAATACGTTTGATCATGTTTTTCTCGTTTACAGACTGACCGTCTCTTCCAATAAAATAACGATAAAAATTCACATTCAAATAATAGAATGTTTTTACATGCGGCAACGGATAATACACATAAATATTGTCTACATAGAATGTATGCTTTGGAAGTTCTAATTTACACATTCTAAGCAACTCTGTTCTGTACATTACAGAATGCATTAAAATATATTGTCCTATGCGGAATTTCCCCATATCTTTCCATGTAATGATCTTATTCTGTGGCATCACATTTTGATAATGGATCACTTTCTTATGCTTCGCTCCTACTTTTTCATACACATAGTTAGAAACTAACATATCAACAAGTTTTTCTTTTTCAACTAATTCGTGAAGAACATCCAATATCTTCATCAGAGACTCTTCATCAACCCAGTCATCACTGTCTACAACCTTAAAATAAAGACCTGTTGCATGTTTCAGCCCTGTATTAACTGCATCTCCATGACCAC
>JAZQMU010000040.1:0-5484 GCA_045543595.1 Faecalimonas sp. | reverse complement strand
TTCCAATAGAACCATCTTCATCTGCCCAGCTATCCCAAATGTGTGGTTTGAGATCATGGATATTGTTCGACTTTCTCTGCCAGATCCAAAGGAGTTCATCTACACAGCTCTTGATTCCTGTGCGACGAAGTGTCAATGCAGGAAACTCTTTTGACAAATCGTAACGATTAACTACACAGAATTTTTTCATCGTGTAAGCGGACGTTCCGTCTTCCCATTTTGGACGAACTTTCTCTCCTTCTGTGCTCACACCATTATCAATAATATCTCTACACATATCTATAAACACTTTATCTGCATAACTCATTGCTGTTTCCTCCTTCAAAAATTTCCTAATATTATATCACATTTATCTCTCTCTGGAAAGCATTTGAAAAATCTTTGCTTTTTCTAACGCTTTTACTACCATCCAGAAAATGATCGATTGAACCGGGACCTGAATTACTTGTTGAATTGCTTTACTTCCCACAAGTACCCAAAATGCTTTTCCATATAACAAAGATGACCACAGGCATCCAAGGAACATATTTACTACAATCGCTACAATTGTCTTTGAAATCAAAATTCTTGCCAACGTCAATTTCTTCTTATAAAGCATAAGACCGTAGATTACAGGTCCCACCATAGCATTGATCGTCCAGCCAATAAAAAATGCCCCCGTCGGCTTAATGATAAACTTCAGAATGTCTGCAACACCACCCATGAGTCCCCCGACAACCGGACCAAAAAGTGTAGCCGTAAGTTGTGTTGCCACAAACGAGATGCCAATCTTCGTCGTATCTGTAACCTGAATACTAAACTGTCCCAGAATGATCCCAACCGCGATAAGTAATCCAGTCAACACGATGGTTCTTAATTTTTTCAATTCCTTGTACGAATCTGAAAATGATTTAAACATAAAAATACCTCCTTTGCAGTAGTCCTTGTAGCTACGCATAGCAGGTAAATATCTTTAGTCCAATCTATTACTATGTGCAGCAGCGGGATGCAGAACATATACCGCAAGCAAATGCTCTTCGTCCATCTGGCAACTCCCCGTCCAGATGACACTTAACGCATACATTCTTACTCTGCTTTTATTCATTTAGGAAATTGTAACACGGTTACAGAAAAGGTGCAAGTTCTTAGTAAAATAAGACCTTACACCTTTAAATACATGCTACTTATTTATCATTCTTATCTGCTGGATACTCAATCCCTAGTATAATCATTTATATGAATAATTATAGAAGTTTTGTATTATGGTGTAAAGCCTTATTAAACTGTCAAAGTGCACGAAAAATAGACCTGCAAATATATGCCGGAATTGTTAACTCTGCTTTGAAATATTTTTGAAAATTTGGCGAAATGCCCAGATGTTAGATTTGATATTATTTGTCTTTATAATGGCCTCTACATTGAACTATGCTGATGCTGTTTTCTTCGACTACATATACTAGTCTGTCTTTTTCATTTATTCTTCTGCTCCATTTGTCAGGCACTCCTTTCAATGGTTCTGGTTTCCCTTCCCCAACGAAAGGAGTTCTCTGAATGCTTTTAAGCAATGCATTTATCTTTCTCAGTATTTTCTGATCATGAGATTGCCAATATATATACTCATCCCATGCCTGTTCTGTAAACGTAATATTACTCAAGTTCCATTGCCTCCAATTCTTCCATTGTTTTCACCACAACTTTTCCTTCTTCTAATTGTTTCATAGATTCTCTTAAATACTTCATATTTTCTTCTGAATAAAAAGGATCCTTTGAGGCCTCGATTTCGAATGGAATTTTTCTGTCTCGTAAAGCTCTTTTTGCATAAATCATAAAGAATGTCGTAATATTCATTCCCATCTCTTCACACATAGCATCCAAATCCTTTTTCATTTTACTATCCATACGTAAACTTACTGTCGTCATATAATCACCTCTTTTAATATGTTGTAATATATTGTATGTATTTTTCTTTCATTTTACACTAAAATCGCTTCATTTTCAATTAAATTTGGATATAGTGGTAGTATAAATTTCTTGTTAATTATATGTTCAAATTTTAATAATAAAAGGAATAAATCTGGCGAAATGCCTGGAATTTAGAATTTTAGGAAATAAAAAAAGCACGAGACGGGATTCGAACCCGCGACCCTCGCCTTGGCAAGGCGATACTCCACCACTGAGCCACTCGTGCATACGCTCTCTTTCGAGAACAATTATGAAGTTGAAGTTTCTTGTGAAACTTAAGCACGAGACGGGATTCGAACCCGCGACCCTCGCCTTGGCAAGGCGATACTCCACCACTGAGCCACTCGTGCATATTCAGTATTTGTCAACCGAACAAAAATGATTATATAGTCTGGCATGGTATTTGTCAATACTTTTTTTCATATTTTTTTATGATAAAATTATTTTAACATATATTAACGGAGGAATAACATATGACACCTAAAAAACAAGCATTCAAAACTTTGGCAAATACAATGATTAAAAACTTCAAACTTCACAATATGGAAGCTTTCTACTGTGAAGACAGTGCTGCAGCTGTTGCAACAGCTATGGAACTTATGAAAGACGGTGGTTCTGTAGGTATGGGCGGTTCTGAAACAGTAAAAGAAACAGGACTTCTCGAAGCAGTAAAAAACTGTGATACACTCAAATTCATCGACCGTTCTCTTGCTACAACTCCTGAAGAAAGAAAAGCTGTTTTCCTTGAAACAATGGGATGCGATTATTTCTTAATGAGCGCAAATGCTGTTACGATCGACGGCGAACTCATCAATATTGATGGCAATTCTAACCGAGTGGCATGTCTCTGCCATGGACCAGAACATGTAATCGTCCTGGTTGGTATGAACAAGATCGTATCTGATGTTGACGAAGGTCTTAATCGTACACAAAACATTGCAGCTCCTGCTAATGCAGCAAGACTTAACACAAAAACTCCTTGCGGCAAATTAGGTCACTGTGGAGATTGTCACTCTGAAGATTGCATGTGCTGTCAAGTAGTGATCACAAGACATTCAAGACACAAAGGAAGAATCAAAGTATTATTGATCGGAGAAGAATTAGGATTCTAAAGCAAAAGGAAGTTGCCTCGGCAACTTCCTTTTTGATTCTTATTCTTCTTCAGTTTCTACTAAAGCAATTGCAAGTTCTTCTAATTGTTTTGGTGCTACTCTTGTTGGAGCTTCTGTCATAAGACATGATGCATCTTTTACCTTAGGGAATGCAATTACGTCACGGATACTGTCTTCTCCTGCCATAAGCATACAGATACGGTCTAAACCATATGCAAGACCTGCGTGTGGTGGAACACCATACTTGAATGCATTTAACAAGAAACCAAATTGTTCTTGAGCTTGTTCTGGTGTAAAGCCAAGCATTTCGAACATCTTGTTTTGGATTTCATTATTGAAGATACGAACACTACCACCACCAAGTTCTGTACCGTTTAATACGATATCATATGCTTTCGCACGAACTTTTCCTGGGTCTGTGTCAAGTAAGTGTAAGTCTTCGTCCATTGGACTTGTAAATGGATGGTGCATAGCTTGGTAACGTTCTTGTTCATCGTTCCATTCTAATAATGGGAATTCTGTTACCCATAAGAACTTGAATTCGTCTTTCTTTAACAAATCTAATTGACGAGCGATTTCAAGACGCAAGTTGCCAAGTACATCCCAAACAACTTTGTTCTTATCTGCTGCAAATAATAATAAGTCTCCATTTTGACCATCCATAGCTGCGATAAGTGCTGCCATTTGATCGTCTGTCATAAACTTAGCAAATGAAGATTTGATCGTACCATCTTCCTGAATTGCAACGTAAGCAAGACCTTTTGCTCCAAAGTCTTTTGCAAAATCAACCAATTTATCAATTTTCTTACGTGGCATAGCTCCTTGCCCTTTTGCGTTGATACCGCGAACACTTCCGCCATTTTCCAAAGCACCTTTGAACACAACGAAATCAACGTCTTTCACTGTTTCAGAAACATCAACTAATTCCATGCCAAAACGTGTGTCTGGTTTGTCTGAACCGAAACGATCCATAGCATCTTGCCATGTCATTCTTTCGATTGGAAGTGAAACTTCTACGTTTAATACATCTTTAAAGATTCTTGCTAATAATCTTTCGTTTACGTCGATAACATCATCTACGTCTACGAATGATAATTCCATATCGATCTGTGTAAATTCTGGCTGACGGTCAGCACGTAAGTCTTCATCACGGAAACATTTTGCGATTTGGAAATAACGATCGTAACCAGAACACATTAATAATTGTTTGAAAATTTGTGGTGACTGTGGAAGCGCATAGAAACATCCTTGGTGTACACGGCTTGGTACTAAGTAGTCTCTTGCTCCTTCTGGAGTACTACCTACTAAAATAGGTGTTTCGATTTCAAGAAAACCTTCATCAGCCAGGAATTGGCGAGTAAGTGTTGCAACTTTACTTCTCATCATTAAGTTTCTTTGTAAGTCTGGTCTTCTCAAATCTAAGTAACGATATTTTAATCTTAATTCTTCTTTCGTCTTGCTGTTTTCTTCGATTGGGAATGGTGGTGTTTCAGCTTCTGATAATACACGTAATTCTTTTACACGGATTTCGATTTCACCTGTTGCAAGATTTTCATTCACTGCACCTGAACGTGCTTCTACTGTACCTACTGCTGCAATAACAAATTCGCTGCGGAGTCTTCCAGCTTTTTCGAAATCTTCTTCACTTACACTGCCATTTTCAAAAATTAATTGTAAGATTCCTGAACGGTCACGTAAGTCAACAAACACGATACCACCTTTGTTACGGTTCTTTTGAACCCAACCCATAACAGTAACTGTTTCGCCGATGTTTGCCTTATTAAGTTCAGCACATCTGTGGCTTCTCTTTAAGCCTTTCATTAATTCTGCCATTGTTTCATCCTCTTTCTTAAATTGTATCTTTATAACATTCCTTGATATCTGTGTAACCATCTTCGATTAACTGATCTTTTTGGAACTTTTTATTCTTTTTCATGTTAACGATAAGAACTTGTTTTCCGGCTTCTCTGTCTGCTTTTGCCATTGCAAGAACCTTTAAGATTCCCTCTTGATGCATGTTCTTTTCAAGTAAGTATGCTTTCTTTTCCTTCTTATTGCCACATTCGTAACCATTTTCAAGAAGAAGCATAGCAATACGTTCAAAACCAATTGAGAAACCACAAGCTGGTGTATCCTGACCTGTAAATTTACCGATCATCTTATCGTAACGTCCACCGCCTGCTACAGAACCACCGAACTCATCCATACGGATTTCAAAAATAGTTCCTGTATAGTAAGACTGTCCACGAACCAATGTTGGATCAAACTTGATATTGAAATCATAATCTTTTGCCGATTCCACGCTGGAAATGATCATTTCCATGCCATCAGCAATCTCTTCATCCAAGTGACCTGCAAGTTTTTCCTTACAGAAACGGATACCTTCGATATCACCGCTGATTTGTTCAAACAATCCAAGGTATGTGTCGAT